>JAUPWC010000660.1 GCA_030916665.1 Verrucomicrobiota bacterium | reverse complement strand
TTGCGGTCCGCACCTGGCTGCTGGCGCCGGAGGCCGAGCAGGCCGGGAACACGGAGCGGCTCGCGCAGGAAATCACGCGGTCCGTGCTTCACCTGCGGGCCGAGGGCAGTCTGGGTGATCCGCGTTTGCTGTTGCTGGCCGGAGAAACGACGGTCCGGTTTTGCGACGCGGTTTTGCTCGCGTCGCGGCTGGATGTGCCGGTGCGGGCGTTGGACCTGACCGCAGGGCTCGAAGATTCCGGAGCGGTGAAGTCCTCGCGCGTAGACGAAGCCGCGACCTTTTCCGATCTGGCGGGGGCGGCGGCGGTGCGGCTGTTGAAAGGGCAGGCCACGATGAATCTCCTGCCGCCCGGCTTGCGGACGAGTCAGCGGCGTCGCGGGAGGAAGCCGTGGCTGGTCGCCGCGGCGTCGCTGTTGTTGGCGGCGCCGGTCGTGCCATGGCTTCATTTCCGCGCCACGGCCCGGGCGGCGGAGAGCAGGGCGGCGGAAATCGAACGCGTCATCGCGCCATGGCGGGCGCAGTCGGCGGAGAACCGCAAGCGTCTTGATGAGCTGGAGCTGATCAATCGGCAGGTCGCTGACTGGCAGAATCTGCATGCGCGGCGGAGCAGCTGGTTGCGGATGTTCGCCGACTGGCAGGTGCGGCTCCGGGCGCTGGACGGCGTGTGGATCGACCGCCTGCAAGTGTTTCCCGCCGGGCCGGAATCACCGACGCGGCTCTCGATCGCCGGGCGGATGCTGGCGTCGCCCGATGAGGGGTCGGCGGGCGAGGCCGGTTGGTCGGAGCGGGCGAACGGGCTGCTGCGGACGCTGGAGGCGTCGCCGTTTGTCAGCCGCATCACGACGGAGCGGTTCGATGCGTCGCATCCCGGCTGGCTGGGCTTCGAGCTGATGCTGGAACCCGGAGAGGAGGAACCGCTTTGAACCCGAATCTGGCCAAGACGGCAATTCCGGTGCTGCTTATCACGATGCTCGCGGGCGTGTTCGCGGCGGAGCTGTGGTTGCTGCGCGGCGCGCAGCAACGGGCGGACAAGGCGCTGGCCGTGCTGGCGCAGAAGCGGCAGGAACATGATTCGCTCGCGAGACAGACACCCGCGCCCACGGCCGAATACGGAACGTGGATCGCGACGGAAACGGTGAAGGCGCGCGCGACGCTGGCGCGTTTGCAGGCGAACCTTGCCGTGGCAGACAACGGCGCCGAACCGCAGCGTCCGACGGACGGTTATTTTGCGCTGAAGGAGATCTGGCAGAAGTTGGCGCGCCGGTCGGCCGAGGCGGGCGTGAAGGTCTCGGCCGGAGAGAAGTTCAGTTTCGCGAGCCATGCGCGCGAAGGACCTGCGGCGGAGATTTTGCCGGTCGTTCACCGGCAGGGGCGGTTGACGGAGCGGCTGGTCAAGGAGCTGATTGATGCGGGGCCCGAGAAACTGTTGGCCGTCAAGCGGGAGGAGCCGGGCCGAGAAGGATCGGGGCGTGAGACGGCCGAAACTTCCGATTTTCATGTGCCGGCACCGGCCCTTTTGGTAAGGCGGCCGGGGCTGGTGGAGACGGACGCGTTCCGGATGGAGTTCACCGGGCGCACCTCCGTATTGAGGAACTTTCTGCGCGCTCTGGCGGTTCCCGTGCTGCCGGTGATCGTGCGAAGCGTGGAGGTCGAACCGGTGGCTGTGTCGGTCTCGACGGACGTAGTGGACACGAGCCACACGGTGTCGAAGTTTTCCGTCTTGATGGAAGTGCCGCGGTTGGCGGCAGGTCCGAAGCCCTGACCGTGATGAACCCGCTGCGCGTCCATTACGACAAACTCCTGCTGGCGGCGGCGTTGCTGCTACTCGGTGCCGGCGTGGGGTGGAGCCACCGGGAGCGGGCCGAGTGCCGGCAACTGCTGGCAGAACCTGCGGCGGTGAACCTGGTGTCCACGCTGCCGGAACCGGAGCCGGCGGACGCACCAACCGTGGAAATCTTGCCTGCCTGGGCGGAGCCGGTTGCGGGCGAGGACGCCGCTGTTCAGGTCGCCGATCTTTTCACCGCGCCCATGCGGCGATCACACCGTGACATGGCGAGATCCGCTTCGTCCGCTTTGGCCGGACCGGCTGAACACGCCGTTTCGCCCGAACTGGTGGCAGTCAGAAAGGAACCCTACCGGTTTCAGTTGGCCGGTTACGCGGGACGCCCCGGCGCCTACCGGGTCGCGTTGGCCGATGCCACGAGTTCCGAGACATCGCTGGTGCAGGTCGGGCAGTGCGTAGCGGCGCTTGGGGTGACCTTGGTGAGCTTTGAACTCCGGCAGAGCACGGTGGCGGAGAACGAAGCCGGCCCGGTTCGCGAGGCGGTCGCGGTGGCCGTCTTGCACGATGAAGCGACGGGGACGGACGTGGTGTTGGACAACCGCCGGCCGTTGTTCACCGGCCGATTGCTGGCGGCCCTGCGGGTCTTGAAAGCCGGCCGCGAAATCTGGGAGGGCGGGGAGGGAGAAAGTCTCTCCGTGGCGGGAGCGACCTATCACGTCGAGCGGATCCGGTTCGACCCGGCGGAGGTAACGCTGGTCAGATCCGCGCCCGGCCGGC
>JAUPWC010000659.1 GCA_030916665.1 Verrucomicrobiota bacterium | reverse complement strand
GACCGTCTGCATGAACGACCGGTGAAACACATCGGAAACCAACACCGCACGTAGGAACTCGGGGACCAATTCGTCACTCGAGAAGACAATCCACTCTGTCGACGCCACCTGGCGGCGCGCGTCAGGATTCTCACGGACGACCCAACCGCGCCGAATATGCGGAATGATACGAGAGAGCAGAACGTCACGCGGTCCCACCACTTTCTTCTGCGAGCCGATTTTTTCGCCCCGGATCAACTCTGGCCGCCCGGCGTCGAACGCCGGGATACTCCACAGTTCAAAGAGCTCGTTGGGCGAACTGCGTGGATCAAGGGTCTTCACACCCTCCTTCATAAACCGACCAACCGGCACCAATGGGAAAGCCGCGTTCTCCGATTCAGCGACGCCGAGGTAGCGCTCTGCGCTGAACGAACAATCCGAGTTACCCAGCACGTCTCGTTTACCAACCACTTTCCACGCCAGCGGGCTCGCGAAGTCGTCGCCGAGTTTTCCCGTCAGCCAAGTGCGGACGACGCGCTTTGCTTCGGGGAGGTCGTTGGCTTCGATGGGGGTGCGCTTATCGCCGAGGTCGAAGCCGTCGGCGGCGATTTTTAGGAAGAGGATTTGGTCCGTCGTGCGGGCGAGCTTTTTGTCGAGGAGCAGGATGCTCGTTTTCACGCCGCTGTAGGGCTTGAAGCAGCCGGCGGGCAGACTAACGACAGCGACGAGGCTGTCCTCGACGAGGAAGCGGCGGAGCTTCACGTAGGCGGTCTGCGTGGTGGCGACGATGCCGTTGGGCACGATGATGCCGGCGCGGCCGTCGGGCGTGAGGTGCTCGGCGATGTAGTCGGTGAAAAGCACCTCCGACTTCTTCGCCGGCACGCGGAACTTCGTGTGGGGCACGACTCCCCCCTTCGGCGTCATGAACGGCGGGTTGGCGAGGATGAGGTCGTATTTCTCACCCCAGCGCGCGTCGTTGGTCAGCGTGTCGTAGATGTGGACCGTCGGCGTGGTGAAGTCGTGGAGGAACAGGTTCACCCGGCTGAGCTTCACCATCTGATCGTTGATGTCGTAGCCGGTGAAGTTGCCGTAGAGCTTTTGCCGCTGGCTGTGCGTCAGGCGGTCGCCGCGCAGGGCCGAGCCGGGCGAGGTGTGCTTCGCGAGGATGTGCCGGAAGGCGGACACCAGGAAGCCGCCGGTGCCGCAGGCGGGGTCGAGCACGGTGTCGGTCGGCTGTGGGTCGAGGCAGGCGACCATCCAGTCGATGACGTGGCGCGGGGTGCGGAACTGGCCGTTGTCGCCCTGCGCGCCCATGACGGAGAGGATGTATTCGAAGGCGTTGCCCAGCTCCTCGCTGTGCGAGTAGGCGAAGCCGCCGAGCTCGGTGAGGAAGAGCGTGAGGATGCGGCCGTCGCGGAACTTGAGGAAGGCGTTGCGGAAGATGTCGCGGAAGAGCGGCGGCAGGTGGGCGGCGACGTCCACGTCCTTCTTCGTCTTTGGGTCGGGGAGTTTCTTGCCGCCGCCGAGGAGTTCGAGGCCGTCGGCGAAGCGGGTCATGCGCTCGTCGGCGGAGACGGTCTGGCGCATGAGTTCGCGCCAGCGGTAGGGTTGGAGCCGGCCGGTGAAGAAGGAACGCCGCCCGCCCATGGCCACGGATTCCTCGTCGAGGTCGTCCATGAACTTGTAGATGAGGGCGAGGGTGATGAGCTCGACCTGGTCGGTGGGGAGCGGGAGCTTGCCGACGAGGATGTCGCGGCAGGCGTCGATGCGGCGCTTGGTGTCCGAGGTCAGCATGAACAGGGCGGCCTACCTCACCGGAGGCGCGGGGTGGCGGCAAGGGTGAAGAAGAGCGGGGCGTGCTTGGCGCGCCCGGGCGTGGACGAGCCACGCCCCTACACGGACGACTCGTCCACGGGGATGCCGTGGGCTTCGGCCCAGCGGAGCATGTGCCGGCGGGCGGCTTCGTCGCGGAACCGATACCAGTCCTCGATCAGGTCGAGATGGTGGGCGGCGTCTTTGAAGTGACGGAAGGCTCCTTTGCCCTTGATCGCGCGCCAGAGCGGGTCGGCGAGGAGAGGATCGGTCACGCCGGCCACGAAACGCTCCATATGCCGGTATTCGTGGAAATCGAAGGCGTCAGGCAGGGCGAGGTAGCGCGGATCGCCGGCGCCGATGGCGCGGGCTGCGGTCCACAACTCCTCGTTCGGCGCGAGGTCGGACGTGAACGCCGCAGCTTCGCCCGACTCCTCCGCGGCGTTGCGGGTGTCGGGGTCCAGTTCAATCACCCGACCGGTTTCGCGGTCGAGCCACGCGGTCCACTCCTGGGGCAGGTCGAGGCTGTTGGTCAGATCGCGGAGTTTGACGGCCGGGGTCATGGCGAATCTCGCGGCAAAGGTCGCAGCCGGAGCATTGCGTCGGGTCCCGGTTTCGTCAAACCGGGAGGCATGCTCACGCTCCGTCCCACCAAAATGCTGGCCAAGCGGCTGAAGTTCACGGTGCCAGCCGCGCCGCCGCCGGTGGCGGACCGGCTGGGTGATTGGTGCGTGAACGAGTTCCGGTTCGGGCGGCATCGCTGGCTGATCGTGTGCAACACCGCGACCCTGTTTCCCTATGTGCTGTCCGCCCGGGGTGTGACCGATGAGGTCACTTTGATCCGGCGGGTGGCCGGTGGGCTGGCAGAGGTGGTCCCGGCGTCGGGTGGCAATCCCGCCTTCAACCGCTGGATTGCGGCCGGCCTGGACGAGGTGCAATGGGCGCCGATTCCGGACCGGGCGGTGCTCGGCAGCCTGTCCGAGCTGGCGGCGCAGGCGTGTTTCGGGCTGGCCGACGGGGTGGCCACGCCGCAGGAGCTGTCGCGCTGGCTGGCGCAGACGCCGATGAAGACTATCGGACACAACTCGCCCGACCGGGCCTTTCGCACGCTGCGAGATTCGAAGTGAACGTTCGTCTCCTGACATAGGGCTGTCGGCGCGTCTGATAGAGTGACGTTCATGCCTGTTGCCACTACCCGCGCCTGTCCGATGAAACAGCCCGCCTTTCGTTTTTGTCCGGCGCAGCGTGGTGAACCACGTCGGCGTCCTTGCCAAGGATCACCCGGCGTTGGCGTTTGAGATTTGCGCGCGCTGGGCCGGGGGCGCGGATGAAAACCGCAAATGGGTCATCCGGCATGCGGTGCGCCATCCGGCCAAGAAGGGCGTGAAGGCCGCGTGACGTTGGCGGGGTAGGGGCGGATTTCGGCCAGAGGGTCTTCCGGTTGGGATGGCCCGAGGAAGAGACTTTTTCCTCGGGGAGGGGCCGATCTCCGAGCGGCCCGACGGTATGGGCGGATCCTTCCGGCCCGCCCGGAGGTCGGGCCCTACCCGGCCAGCTAGGGTGGAACAGCTTGGCCCGGACCTTAAGCTTTCTCCAGCTCCGACAGCCGCGTGGCGGCTTTCTCCCAGTCGGCGGAGGCGGCGGTGAGCTGATCCACGACCGAGCTGAGCTCCTTGTTCAGGTGGTGGAACTTGCCCTTGTCGGCGTAAGTCTCGGGCGCTTCGAGGGCGGCGGTGATCTCGTTCTGCTTGGCCTCGAGTTCTGAAACCTTCTTTTCCAGGGCGCTCACCTCGGTGCGGAGTTTTTTCAGGTCGCCCGGAGAGGGCTTGGGCGCCGCAGCCGGGGCTTTCGGGGCGGCAGGAGCGGCCTGCTGTTTCGGACGCGCGTCGGTGAAGCCGGCGGTCAGTGCGGCGCGGGCGTTGGCGGCCTTGGACTTTTCCAGGTAATAGTCGTAGTTGCCGGCGTAAGGCGTGAGCCGGCCGCTGTGCACGTGCAGCACGGTCTGCGCGAGCGTGCGGATGAAATACACGTCGTGGCTGATGAAGATCAGCGTGCCCTCGTAGCTCTTGAGGGCGTTGACCAGCGCGTCGATCGACGGGATGTCGAGGTGCGTGGTGGGCTCGTCCATCAGCAGCAGGTTGGGCGGGTTGACGAGCAGACGGGCGAGGGCGAGGCGGGATTTCTCGCCGCCGGAGAGCACGGAGGCCTTCTTGAAGACGTCGTCCTTGCGGAAGAGGAAGCCGCCGAGCACAGCGCGGGCCTGCTGCTCGGTGAGCTGGTTCTCGTTCGTGCGCAGCTCCATCACGTTCTCGAAG
>JAUPWC010000067.1 GCA_030916665.1 Verrucomicrobiota bacterium | reverse complement strand
TGACGGCAATCCCAACGCCGTGAACCTGCAGCAGCGCGCCGCCGGCTTCCGCGCCGCGGCGAAGCGCCACCCAGGCATCAGGCTGCTCGACATTTTCTACCACAAGGAGACCCCGCTCGATGCGGTGGCTAAGATCGAGCAGGTGATGCAGGCGAATCCCGACATCACGGGCTGGGGCTTTCTCGGCGGCTGGCCGCTCTTCACCGACCGCGCGCTCAAGTGGCCGCCGGGCACGATCCAGTGCGTGTCGGTGGACGCGCTCCCGCCGCAACTGCCCTACGTGCGCAGCGGCCACGTGCAGATGCTGCTCTCGCAGGATGTCTATGGCTACGGCTGGCGCGCGGTGGAGCGGCTCATTGAGAAACTCCATTTCAAGAAGTCACCGGCCAAGGCCATCGAGGACACCGAGCTGACCGCGATCACGAAGGACAACGTGGACGCTTTCGCGCAGAACTGGGAGAAGTGGCTGCCCAAGTGAGGGGCCGGCGGCTTGTAGCCGCTTTTGCGTCTCGCCACGGCGGGATGAAAGCGTGAATGCGGCTTGGCGATGAACAGACTGGATTCCTCGCTTCGCTCAGAATGACACGCAGAGAGGGCTGATTTCCTCACCTGTCATTCTGAGCGCAACGAAGAATCCAGAGGGCCGGGACGGGCGGCCACCGGTTGCAGCCCATTCAGCAAGGAATTTTCGTGAAATGTATCCGCTGCGGCTGATTTCGTGCGTCGGTTCACTTGAACCCCCACGCGCGCCCATGACCTCCGCATCCTTCCTCCTTCTGATCCGCAATTCCGGCGCTGAGGTCCATGCCCACCTCACGCCGGAGCAGCGCGCCCAGCTCGCCCGGCAATGGAACGACTGGTTTGAATCTCTCGCCGCCCGCGGCAAGGTCGCACATGCCAACCCGCTCGGCACCGCCGGCCGGGTCGTCTCGGGCCTTCGCGGCGAACGCGTGACCGACGGCCCTTATGCCGAGGGCAAGGAGATCGTCGGTGGGTATTTCATGCTCGCGGTCGCCGATCTCGACGAGGCCACCGCCATCGCCCGGCAATGTCCCGGTTTGCCGCTCGGTATGACCGTCGAGTGCGGCAGGTGATCGGCCAAAGTCCCGTGTTGCCCGAGGTGAAAGACAGCCTGGCGCGGTAGGCGTCCGCATTTATTTCCCTTGGGTCGCATACTCCGAAGCTAGCTTCGACTGGTCGGAAGTTGTGGGAGCGTGCTTGCACGCGACGCAAACCAGTCGCGAGCAAGCGCGCTCCCACATAACCGGGCAGAAGTTGTCTTGTTGAAATGCCCCGGAGTTTGCTCCGGAGATCTTTATCCTGACAGGGGGCTGTCATGCGGCCGTGCTATCCTTTTGCCGTGACTGCGAACTCTCCATCTTCCGGCGGCGAAAGTGCCGCGCACCGCAATCTGAAGCGGTTGGCGCTCGCCTGGGCGCGGGCGCGGCGGTTGGTGCTGGCGGCGACGGAGGTGAGACTGCCGCGAGCCAACTACCGGGCCGACGTCGTCGCCGCCACGCCGCGGTCGCTGTCGGAAGGGGCTTTCACGGTCGTGTTTGAGTGCAAGGCCTCGCGGTCGGATTTCCTGCGCGACAGCGCAGCCGAGACGGGTGCGGAGGAGCACATCGCCGCGTTGGCCGGACGCCTGGCGGAATTGCGCGCACTGATCGCCGGCCATCGACCGGATTTGCGGCGAGGCGAGGAGCTGTTCGCCGAGTTCGACGCCTACGACCTGCGCGGGCTGAGGCACGACCCCCACGACCGGATCGAGGCGGAGTTGCGCGCGGCCCAGCGGAAGCTCCATGACGGCACGAAATTCGCCAAGCTCAGCCGGTGGCGCGCGGCCAGCCTGTTGTATGTCGTGACCGAGGAAGGAATCCTTACGTCCCCTGATGTGCCCGACGGCTGGGGCTGGCTCGTAAAGCGGGGTGATGCGCTAGCCCTCATGGCCAAGCCCTGTCTCAACCCGACAACCCCGGAGCAGCGCGTCGCGCTGGTCGAACGCATCGCTGCGCGGGCGCACCGGCTGGCGGAGTGATCCGCCAGCCCGACACAATTCTCATTGTGTCGCCGGGAGGGCGCGCGACGATGGCGGTCAGATGAAGAAGACCTTTCCCCTGCAGGCTCCCGGCAAGGACGATGCCCGTGTGCGCGACAAAATCCGCCACGAGATCAACAAATACGTGCGGCGCTGCCGCCGGAAGCCGGTGCCCGAGGGTTTCAAGCAATGGGAATTCCTGTGCCGCGTTGGCCTTGGCGCGGAGGAGGCCGAATCGCGGCCGCTCAGGGAAGTGGCCATCACCATCGACACCGTGGCGCAGACGGGCGCGACCGCCGTTTATGTCGAGATCGAGGCCGTGCCGGCCCAGCGCGGCTCTGGCGGGTGAGCCATTTTCAGGGCAGCACCTTCAGCCGGATGTTGCGGAACCAGACGGGTTGGGATTCGGCCTGCAGGGCGATGTGGCCGGAGGAGAGCAGCAACGGCGCGCCCGCGGCGAGCAGCCGCTGGGCGTCGGCGTCCTTCGGGTCGAGCTGCGGATGCCGGTAGCGCAGTACTTCGACGCCGTTGATGCGGTGGATGATTTCATCGTGGCCGCGGACCTCGACCTCGACGGCGACCCACTCCTCCATCGGGGAGAGCGTGCTATTCTTGGCGTCGATGATGTGGGCGGTCGTGAGCTTGCCGTCGAGTTCGAGGTGGGTGCCGGGCGTGCAGGCGTTGCCGGTCTGGCGTCCGGCCTTGGTGTCGGTGCAGAGAAACTGGACCTCCATGCTCACGGGCCATTCCTGCGCGACGCTCATTGAGAGCGGCGAGGCGGCATGGATCATGACTCCGCTGTTGCGGCCGGCCCAGGACGGGGCGTCGGCCATCGGCGTGCCGGTGAAGCGGTATTCGAGGCGCAGGATATAGCGTGAGTAAGGCAGATTGGTGTAGAGGTGGCCGAACTGCTTGTCGAATTTGCCATACTTGTCGTAGGCGACCTTGATGATGCCGTCCTCGACGCGGAACGTGTCGGCGTAGTTCACGCCGAGCGGGTGCTTGGCGAACTTCGGGGTCCAACCGGTCAGGTCCGTGCCGTTGAAGAGGGAAATCCAGCCGTCCTCGGCAGAAAACAGCCGGAGTGAACCCAAGCTGAGGACAACGAAGGCAACGAGGAGGCGGGCGGGGGATTTCATGGGAGTGCGACAGGATGGGTGATTCGGGCGATTTGCCAAGCGGGGCTCAGACCTTGTTCGGGTCGGGATGCGTCCACGGGCCGCGGTAGGGGCGCGCGAGGCGGCGCGTGGCCTCGGCGTCGCCGGGCACGGTGCGGGTCTTCGGGTCGTAGGCGACCGGGCGGCCGAGATCGAGGGAGAGGTTGGCGAGTTCGCAGACGGCGCTGGAGAGGTGGCCCTGCTCGATGTCGGCCACCGGCCGCTCGCCCGTCTCGCGGCAACGCAGGAAATCCAGCACATGCCGGTTCTCGGTCTCCTCATAGACGTTGCCGTTAAAATCGAGGTTCACGAGGTCGCCGCTCTGGGAGAACAGGTTCCGGCCCTCCACGGCGCCCTTCCCGGCCGGGGTGAAGACGTATTCGTAGCTCGAGAGATTGAGCGTGCCCTTGTCGCCGATGAGGCGCGCCCCCCACTGGTCACTCCAATGGCGCTGCGGAATGGGTGAGATGCCCCACGTGCGGTGTTCCCAGCTCACGTTGAGGCCGGGGTAGCGGAACACGCTGCGCTGGGTGTCGGTGATCGTGGCGCTGTAGGGCGGCTGGTCGGCGAGGATGCCGCCGGTGGACACGATGGATTCGGGCCAGCCGAGACCGAGGAGCCAGCGCACCTTGTCGATCGTGTGGACACCGAGGTCGCCGATCTGACCGTTGCCGTATTCTTGGAAGGCGCGCCAGCCGCGGTCGGCAAACCGCGCGCGGTAAGGCAGCCTCGGGGCCGGTCCGGCCCACAGTTCGTAGTCGAATCCGTCGGGCACGGGCGCCTCGGCGATGAGGCCGGTCGGGCGGCCTTGCAGGTAGCTGTAGGCCTCGACGAGGCCGATCTTTCCCAGCCGGCCGCTGGCGAGGTATTTTTCGCGGACCTCGATGAAGAGCGGGCAGCTGCGGCGCTGGGTGTTCACCTGGACCGTGCGTTTGTATTTGCGCGCGGCGGCGACCAGCGCCTCGCCTTCGATCACGTCCACACCGACGGGCTTCTCGAGATAAACATCCAAGCCCGTCTGCATGGCCGCGATGGCCGGCAGGGCGTGCCAGTGGTCGGGTGGGGCGACGATGACGACCTCACAGCCGCCGGCCGCGAGCATCTCGCGGTAATCGGCGTAGGTTCGCGGCACCTCGCTCTGGATGCCGGCCACCTGCTTTCGGGTGGTCGCGAGGGAGCCTGGGTTGGGGTCGGCGAGGGCGACGACTTGCAGCGACGCGCAGCGGGCAAAGACGCCGAGGTTGACGCCGCCATACCAGCCGCAGCCGATGACGCCGATCTTGAGGCGAGGCTGGGCGGAAGCGGCATGGAGGCGGCGGGACGTGGCGACGGCGGCGCCAGCCAGCGCAAGGGACGAGACAAACGTGCGGCGGTTCATGGGTGTGGGGCAGGGGTGCGCCGACACCATGCCGACGGCCTCGAACAAGGCGAATGCTATCCGCGCGATGACGCGCGCAGACCGATTCGCTGGTGGACAGCCCGTTTGCGGGCACAGCTTGGGCGCGAACAAGCTCGCTGCCCCACAAGTTTCGAAACGCGCTCAGACCTACGGGCGCGCGAGCGTTGCCAGATATTCCTCGTAGCCCATGCCGGCAGCGGCCGCAACCGTCGCAGGGGCGGCCTTGGCAGACACCGGGGCCTTGGCCATGACGGCCTTGTTCACGACCGAGGCGAGGGTCTTGTGGAAGTTTCCACCGGGCTTGGCCGCCCAAACATCATGGCTGAGGGACTTCAGACAGCTGGAAGCCGGAGCCGTCCAGCCGACGACAACAGAAAAGACCAGCACCTCGGCACCTTGGTCGTAGATCCAAGTCTCGAAGCCACGGCCGCGGCGGACGGAAACGGGCTCGCCCAGCAGCTCCATGGCTTTCTCGGCGTCCATGCCGACCTTGAGTTGCGCCCAGGTTTGCTCCGCCGAGAGAGAGGTGACCAAAGCGAGGCAGAGGATGAAAAGGCGCAGCAGCACGATGCCGAAGTTAACGACACCGAATCAGGGCGGCGCGAGTCCGGAAACGTCGAAACGGGTAAGCTCCGGGTAAAACGCTCCGGCGGGTTTGCGGAGGGCGGTTTTGCCGGCCGGATTTGACGGGTTCTTAGCGAGGCAAAGCGAATCCTCCGGTTGGGGCGTCGAGCCGGATTTAACACAGAGGTCTCAGAAGGCGCGGAGAACGAGCGAAAACCAAGGCAGGTTGGCCACAGAAGGCGCAAAAGGCGCAAAAGCCAAACTGCCGACTTATCCGTGAAGTGTTTTGTGCCTTCCGTGGCTAAAACGGTTTGAGTCAGACTTCCACAAAACCGGCTTGAACTTCCGGGCCGGCGGCGAAAGCTGTCCGGCCTGTTCCCTGCGAATGTAGCACAATGGATAGTGTAGTAGCCTCCGAAGCTATTGATCCGGGTTCGACTCCCGGCATTCGCACCAGCCTTCGCCGAGCGGAGCGAGGCCGAACTCAGCCGACCTTTAGCTTGGTGCGGGGCGGTGTTAATCTCCCAAGGTCAACGACGAGTGGCTACGGCTGGCAGGCCAGCAAAAGAAAAGGCCGGCGCATGCCGGCCTTCGTGTTTCCAAGAGTTGCGAAGCCGATCAGTGCTTCACATGCACAACCTTGGTCATCGGCTGGCCGATTTCCTTGAGGAGGTCCTGGAACCAGGGCTGCGTGACGTCGAAGGCCTTGCCGCCCTTGATGCGGGGGAATTCGATCGCGCGGAGCTCGTTGCCGCGCTCCTCATCGTGACCGATGAGGCCGGTGACGCCGCTCTTGGCACACTCGATAGCCTTCAGCACGCAGGCGTCGATGAGCTTGAAGTCGGCATCGTTGCAGGGGGCGGAGCGGGCGAAGTAACCGCTCTTCTGCACGAGCACCTTCTCGGCACCCAGCTTCTTGGCGAACTGCTCGGCGAACCATTTGCCGGGGTTGATCGTGTCGAGGCGGACGTGGCCGAAGGCGTCGCGGGCGACTTCCTGGCCGCTGGCGGTCAGCTCGGCGATGATTTCCTCGAGGCCGGCACCCTCGCTGATGAAGATGTTGATGTTGCCCTGGCTGTCCATGAGGGCCTTGAGGCGCTTCGCCTCGGCCTCGATGTCGAGGGCCATCTCGGGAATGTAGAGGCCGTGGACGGAATAGCGCTGCTTGGTCACGCCGAGGCCGGGGACCCAGGGCTGGTTGGCGAGGCTCTTTTGGTAATCGCGGGCGGTGGCGGCGGTGAGCCAGCCGCAGTTGCGGCCCATGACCTCGTGCACGATGAGCATGCGGCCGGAGGCGCCGAGCTCGGTGACGACGTTGCGGAAGAACTTCGCGCCCTGCTCGGCGGCGGTGACGGCGCCGAGGCTCTGGCGGATGGGGATGATGTCGTTGTCGATCGTTTTGGGCAGGCCGATGACGTTGAGCTTGTAGTTGTGCTTCTGGAGGTGGGCGGCGAGGTCGGCGGCCGTCGTGTTGGTGTCGTCGCCGCCGATGGTGTGGAGGATGTCGATGCCGTCCTTTTCGAGCTGGGCGGCGGCGACCTCGAGCGGGTGCTGGCCTTCCTTGATGAGGCCGCGCTTCACGGCGTCCTTGACGTTGGTGAGCTTGACGCGGCTGTTGCCGATGACGCTGCCGCCGTAGTTTTTCAGGCCGGCGGCCTGGGCGCGGACCTCGGGGGTGACCGGGTAGCTCTGGCCAAGGAGGAGGCCCTTGTAGCCGGAACGGTAGCAGATGATCTCCCAGTCGGGGCACTGCTGCGTGTAGTGGACGATGAGTTGTCCGGTGGCGGCGCTGAGGCAGGGGGCGTGACCGCCGGCGGTGAGGATGGCGACTTTCTTCTTGGTCTGGCTCATAGGTGGAAAAGGGAGCGGGAAACGTGCCACGGCCGGGCGCGTGGAGGCAACCGGGAATCCGCTTATGGCACGGACTTGGCAAGAAATGGGGAGGGCGGCGGACTGGACGCACGAAAACAAAAACCGGGGTGAGGGCACCCCGGCTCCAAATAATTCCGAGCCGGCCCGCGTGGAGCGCGGGCGCCAGCTCAGGCTTTCTTGCGGGACTTCATCCACTCGCGGATGAACTCCACGACGATGGGCAGGACCGAGAGGATGATGATGACGAGAATCACCAGCTTGAAGTTCTTCTGCACGAAGGGCTGGTTGCCGAACAGGTAACCGGCGTAGGTGAAGAAGTAGATCCAGATGAAGCCGCCGATGACATTGTAGGCGATGAAGCGGGAGTAGGTCATCGAGCCGACACCGGCGATGAAGGGAACGAAGGTGCGCACGATGGGCACGAAGCGCGCGAGGATGACGGCGCGGCCGCCATATTTCTCGAAAAAGGCGTGAGCCTTATCGAGATGCTTTTTGCGCAGCCAGATCGAGTCCTCGCGCTTGAAGACGGCAGGGCCGATCTTGTGGCCGATCCAGTAATTGAGCGTGTCGCCGATCACGGCGGCGACGAAGAGCAGGCCGGCCATGGCGTGGACATTGAGGCCGGTCTCGGGCTTGGCGCAGAAGGCGCCGGCGGCGAAGAGCAGCGAGTCGCCCGGCAGCAGCGGCATGACCACGAGGCCGGTCTCGGCGAAGATGATCAGGAAGAGGATCGCGTAGGTCCACACCCCGTAGTCGCGGATGATCTCGGCCAGGTGCTGGTCGATGTGGAGAATGAAATCGATGAGCTTCTTCGCGAGATCGATCATGGGGGATGGGCAACAAAAAGGGCAGGGTCGTTGTGCGATCCTGCCCGGAGGTAAAGAGGTGGGGTGACTTAGACGTCGGCCTTGGTCTTGCGGAGACCCTGGACGCGGTCGCCTTCCTTCCACTGACCGCGCTTCTTGAGAAGGGCCACGCGCTCAAAGCGCTTGAGGACGTTGCGTTTGACGACCACGCCGCCGCCGGCGGCCTTGAGACTGGGATGCTGGGACATGATAAAGTGTCTGGTTTAAGGTGATTTTGTCTGCGTGAAGGGTCGGGGTGTAGAGTTCGCCATAGCCCATGACAAGTATTTTTCACCCACGTTTTCGGCACTGACCTCGATCCACTGCGGGACGCTGTAGGGATGGTGATTGTGGACCCAGGCGCTGAGCGACGAGGCGTTGGCCGGCAGGTATTTGAAGCACACGCGAAACTCCTCGGCCTGCTCAAGTTTTCCCTCCCAATGGTAGTGGGAAGTGACGGGGCCTTCCACCTGCGCGCAGGCGGCGAGCCGAGCCTCGACCGCACCCTTGGCCAGCCGGTCGGCGTCGGCGCGGTGGGCGGTGGTTGTCCAAGCCACGAACATGCCGGAAGTTTCGCCATGCCGGAGGTTTCCGCAAAACAAATTCCCTCGTCCGTCGTGACAAATTAGCCCTTGACCCCCCGGGGGTGCGACCTACCTATTGCCCCTTCATTTTCCCAGCCCATGAGAGACGAATACATCCGCGAAGCCCAGAAAGTCATCAACGACCCGAATATCCTGATCAACGTGGTGTCCCGCCGCGTGAAGCAGCTGCGCCGCGGCAGCCGTCCGCTCGTGGAGTCGCTCGAGAAGCTGAGCCCCGAGGACATCGCCCTGCGCGAGGTCGCCGAAGGCAAGATCAGCTTCGAGCTGCACACGGCCTGAGGCCGGCTCCGTCCGGCAGTCTCCCCTTCCGCGAAGCGAGGCCCCGGCCTCGCTTCTTTGTTTGCCGACCGCGCCACCGGGGCGCATCACTGAATTCCGACCATGGCCGCCAAGGCACACGACTCCGCCCGTTACTCCGAGATGCGCAACCCCAAGGCGCTGCGGGATTATTTTGTTCACGACAAGTTCGAGGCGGGGGTGAAGCTGACGGGCTCGGAGGTGAAGTCCATCCGCTCCGGCAAGGCGCAGCTCAGCGATGCGTTTGCGCGCATTGACCGGGGGGAGGTCTGGCTGCACGGCGCCTACATCGAGGAGTATTCGCACGCCGGCACCTCGCAGCACGCCCCGCGACGCCCGCGCAAGTTGCTCCTGCGCGCCTCCGAGATCCGCAAGCTCGCCACCGAGGTTGAGACGGCCGGCCGCCAGATCGTGGCGCTGCGCATGTATTTCAAGGAAGCGCTCGTGAAAGTTGAGATTGCCACCGCCACCGCCAAGAAGCAGTTCGACAAGCGCGAAGACGTCAAAAAACGCGAACAGAACCTCGAAGCCCGCCGCGCCCTCCACACCCGCCGATGAAGCACCCCGCCACCCGCTCCCGCCGCCTCCCGAACGAAGTCACCGTCCGTGTGCCCGGCAGCACGTCGAACTGCGGCGCGGGCTTTGATTCGCTCGGCATGGCGCTCTCGATCTACAATGAGATCACGCTCACGCGGGGCGACTGGAGCGGCTCGCGTCCGGCGGGTCCGAGCGACACGCACGGTCTCGACATGGCGGACGAGGCGGCCGGCCTGTTTTTTGTACGCGCCGGGGTGGATGAGATCGGCTACACCCTTGCCATCCGCGGCGACGTGCCGATGTCGCGCGGCCTCGGCTCGAGCGTGACCCTGCGCGCCGGCGTCGTGGCGGCGCTCAACGAACTTACCGGCGCGAAACTATCCAAGGACGATTTCTGCTCGCTCGTCACCCAGCTTGAGGGCCACCCCGACAACGCCACGCCGGCCGTGATCGGCGGCTTCTGCGTTGCCCGCTGTGACGCGCACACCGGTGAGTTGCTCGGGGTGCTGCGCAAGCCCATCGGCAAGGAACTCTGCTTCGTTTGCGCCTCGCCGGACCAGGAACTGGAAACCAAGAAGGCGCGCGGCATTCTGCCGAAGGAGCTACCCTATTTCGACGCGGTGAAGAGTGTGAACAGCGCGACCTATGTCGTGGCGGCATTTTTGTCCGGCGAATACGACCGGCTGCGCCACGCCGTGAAGGATTTTCTGCACGAGCCCTACCGGCTCCCGCTGATCCCCGGCGCCAAGCCCGCGATCGAGGCCGGCGTGGCCGCCGGCGCGCTGACGGGCTGGCTGAGCGGCAGCGGTTCCACCGTGCTCTGCGTGGCTCGACCCAAGGACGCGGCCAAGGTCGGGCGCTCGATGGTCGGTGCGTTCGCCGCGCACAAACTTTCCGCGACCGTGCGGACCCTGCACGCGGACAACGACGGACTGAGCGTCGTCAGGCGGGCTTGAACGGGTTGCCGGTCACGGTGACGACCTTGACCTTGGGCGGGTGCGGGTCGGGCCAGTGTTTCACGACTTCCTCGGCGAGGACGGTCCACTTGAAAGGCTTGCGCACGATCGCCTTCAACGACGGCACGGCGGCGAGTTCGCGCGGCGTGAACGACATGTTGTAGGCGGTGATCATCACGGCCGGGATGTCCGGGTTGATCTTCTGCACCTCGGCGATGAGCTGCAGGCCGTTCATGTCGGGCATCTGGTAGTCCGAGATGATCATGCCGACGTTGAGGCCGGGAATCGCGCGGAGCGCGTCGGCGGGCTTGGTGAAGCCGTGCACAGGGCAGGCGAGGTGATCGCTCAGCAGCTGTTGCAGGAGGTCGATGTAGGAAAATTCGTCGTCAACCAGAACGACGATCTTGCCCGCATATTTGTTTGTCGAAATGGACATACAGGGAGTGGTGCCGTGGCCCGCTGGCAGATTCGTTTCTGGATGGATTACGGCTTGCCGTCCAGCGCATTAACTCATGATGGCGGAGCATGCTGCACGTCGTGCTCTTTCAACCGCAAATCCCGCAAAACACCGGCAATATCGGCCGTATGTGCGCGGTCACGCGCTCGCGGCTGCATCTTGTCCACCCGTTGGGCTTTGAGGTCACCGACAAAAATCTGAAACGCGCGGGAATGGATTACTGGTTTTCATTGGACGTGCATCACCATGAAAACTGGACCGCTTTCCGGGCGAGTGCGGTAGCACCGCAGCGGTTGTGGCTGTTCACGACGCATGCGATGCAGGGCTTCTGGGACGTGCACTACACGGATGGCGACGGGTTGGTCTTCGGCAACGAGGAGGCCGGCGCGCCCGATTGGCTGCACGCGGAATTTGGTGCCGAACACCGGTTGAAAATTCCGCACGCCAACGGCGAGTTACGCTCGCTCAACCTCTCGACCGCAGCCGGCATCGCGACCTATGAGGCGCTGCGGCAGGTGGGGATGCCGGGGTGAGTTTCCCGGCTTGTCATCCTGAGCGCAGCGAAGGATCCAAGGACGGTCGTGGGGGAGGACCACTGGGGAAATTCGGCTGGACTCTTCGCTGCGTTCAGAGTGGCACGAATCGGCGCGCTCAAAGACATAATCAAACACTACCCGGGCGAGGCGACCCCAGGCATTGCGGTTTCTCAACGGGCCGCATTCAACGCGGCTACGACGTTGGCGGGCACGAACTTCGTCACATCGCCGCCGAGCTTCGCGATCTGTTTCACGAGCGTGGAGCTGGTGTAGCTGTAGTTTTCGTTGGGCATGACGAAGATGGCTTCCACGTTGGGCTCAAGGTGTCGGTTCATGAGCGCCATGTTGAACTCGAACTCGAAGTCCGAAAACGCCCGCAGGCCGCGGATAATGGCGTGCGCCTTCTGCTGACGGGCGAAGTCCACGAGCAGGCCGTCGAAGCTCACAACCTCGACATGTTTGAGATGCCCGACGTTGCCCTTGATAAGCTCCACGCGCTGGATGGCGTTGAAGAGCGGAGTCTTGGTCGAGCTCAGTGCGACGGCCACGGTCACGCGGTCGAACAGGCGCGCGGCGCGCTCCAGCACATCGAGGTGCCCGTTGGTGATCGGGTCGAAAGTTCCGGGGTAGATGCAGTGCTTCATGCGGCCGAACTGGTCATTGCGAGGAGCCGGAGACGACGAAGCAATCCATCTGGATCGCCCCGGCCCGCTGGACTGGCCTCGCGAGGACAATCAACCCGGCCCGGCCTGTTTTGGCGAGGCTGTTTTGTGTCAAATCCCGGTTGCCAAGCTTCGGGGCGCGCGCTCGACTCGCGCCCATGCGTTTCACCATCGCGAACTGGATGACAGTCTCCCGCGTGCCGGCGATGTTCATTATCGTCTGGCTGATGAACCGCGAGTTCCAATGGGCCGCGACTATCGCGTTCTGGCTCTTCATCGCGGCGGCGCTGACCGACTGGTTCGACGGCATGGTGGCGCGCGCACGCGGCGAGGTATCCTCGTTCGGCCGCTTCATGGATGCGATCATCGACAAGGTGATGGTCATCGGGCTGATGATCGCGCTGGTCGTGGGCGACTATTTCATGGGGCACGAGGTGGCGGCCATGGTGCTGCTGCTGTGCATTCTGGGGCGCGAGTTTGCGGTGTCGGGCATGCGCATGGCGGCGGCGGTCAAGGGCATCACGATCGAGGCCGACCAGGGCGGCAAGGTGAAGACCTTCATCCAGCTCAACGCCATTGGCTGGCTGATGGGCGCGCGGATGTTCCAGCGTGACTTCGGCGATCTCTTCGGCACGGACCGGCTCCTGATCGATATCATCCACTGGGGCGGACTGGGTCTGTTCGTGCTCTCCGCGGTGCTCACAATCACCTCCGGCTTTTCCTATTTCCGCCGCCACGGCCAAGTGGTGCTGGACTGAGGCCATGCGGTTGACGGAACCGAAGTGGCCGCGGGTGTTACCGGCAAAGTTTGTGGTGGCGGTCGCCACGCTCGGACCGCTGGGCAAAAGGCTGCCTGCGCCGGGCACCTGGGGTTCGCTGGCCGGCGTGCTCTACGCGCTGCTTTTTTTTGGCCGCATCGGTTGGGTGCCGACGCTGCTGATCACGATCGGGCTGTGCTACGTGGCGGTCGGCCTGACCGGGGAGGCCTCGCGCCGGCTGGGCAAGGAAGACCCAGGCGAGGTGAACCTCGACGAGTTCATCGTGATGCCGCTGGTCTATCTCGGCTGGCAGGGCGCCAGTTTTGCGGGCTGGCCGCCTTGGGCGGTAATCGGGGCAGGCTTCGGGCTGTTCCGGCTGTTCGACATCCTCAAACCGTTCGGCATTGCGCGGCTGCAACGCTGGCCGGGCGGGTGGGGGATCGTGGCGGACGATTTCGTCGCGGCGCTGGCCGCGTGCGGCTCGCTACACCTGATCGGCTGGCTCTGGACCTGGCGCTGAGGGCGCGGTTCAGGGCTTTTCGCCGGACTCCTTCCGGCGGGAGCGGATGTTTTCGACAACCTGCCGGAAAGTCACTTCCGCGCGCACGCGGGTGTTAAAGGTCAGTTCGTTGCCGTCGGGTCCCCAGGAGGCGCGCAAGCCGAGGCCGAGCAGCCACTGGGTCTTGGAGTTGAACGTGTATTTCCTCGGCACATACCAGAGCACGCTCGGGCGCAGGTAAATGAAATGGTCGGTGATGTCGCCAAGGACTGCGGTCGTGGCGTAGGTGGCGGAGAGGGTCCATTTGACCTGACCGAGGTCGTAAATGGCGCCGGCGGTGAAGTTCATCGAGTCATCGAGCGGCTGGTTGCGCGCGGGCGTGCCCGCGATGTCGCTCACCGAAACGAGGTCGAGGCCGGCGCCGGCGAAGGTGGTGAGCTTGCGGTTGCGCGAGGAGTGGTGCTGGACGAGGAAGCCGGGAGCGAAGTGATGGAGTCCGTCGGTCAGGTTCACGGGCGGGCTGCCGACCGGCACCCCGACGTTGAGAAACATGCTGGTTTCCATGTCGCGGTCGGGCCAGCCGCGCAGGATGTATTTGGAACCGAGACGCAGTTCGCCGATGCCGTAGCCGTCATTGCCGCCCCCCAAGCCGTGCGTGAAAAAGACGGCGGCCTCGGGATTGATCTCGAAATGCTCGTTGACGGCCCAGCGGAAGCCGGTGTCCACGCGCATGTAGTCGCGCCGCACCAGGTCGCCGAGGTGCGGGTGGACGGTGACTCTGATCGTGCCGGGCGGATCGATGTCGGGCAGGTCGAAGTCGAAAAGCCCGCGCACCTTGGTGAGAAAGGAGGATCCGTTCTCCGCCGTTTGAGGGCTGCCCGCCGGGGCGGTGGTCTGGGCGGCGGCACCGAGGCCGAGCGAGACGGATAAAATTAAAATGAGGACGTGGCGCACGGAAGTTTCAGAGCAGGATTTGGAGGGTTTCCAACGGGAGACGCACCAGCAGGCCCTGCTGGAGCACGTCCACAGACACGACGATTCCCTGCGGGTTCGCCGGATCATCCACATAACCCTCCAGTCCCTTCAGCGGGCCGCCCGTCACCTTAACCTTGGTGCCCTTTTTCATCAGCGGATGCACCATGGCCTCGAGCCCGGAGGCACAGACGGTTTTTACGTCCTCCAGCTGCCGGAGGAAAAG
Source organism: Verrucomicrobiota bacterium (assembly GCA_030916665.1). Taxonomy (GTDB): domain Bacteria; phylum Verrucomicrobiota; class Verrucomicrobiia; order Opitutales; family Opitutaceae; genus Lacunisphaera. The sequence goes on along the minus strand of JAUPWC010000067.1, from coordinate 1,752 downwards.
CGCCTCGTTGTCCACCATCATGGCGCGGACCAGCAGGTCCTGCTGGTAGATGCGCGTCTTCTTCTCCGGTTCGATCCGGACGAAGGCGTAGCCGGGGAAGAGCGGCTTGGTGAAAACCTTTTTCTGCGTGCCGTAGCGGCGCACGCTCTGGATCAGCGGCAGGTAATGCGCGAATCTCTCGCGCGCCACGAGGTCGTCGAATTTCTTTTCGCAGCGCGGCTTGGTGTGGCACACGAACCAGCGCGGTTCGGCGAAATCAGGCAGGTGCTGGCCCATGGGTCAGAGCGCGGCCAGCTGCCGGAGCGCCTCAAGGTAACCGGGAAAACCCTTGCCGCTGATCATGCCGATGCAGGCGGCGGCGGTGCAGGAATGCCGGCGGAATTTCTCGCGCTTCCTGATGTCGGAGATGTGGACCTCGATCGCGGGCAGCGGTGCCACGCTCTTCAAGGCGTCGTGCAGGGCGATGCTGGTGTGGGTGTAGGCGCCGAAGTTCACGATGTAGCCCGCGATGCCGCGGTCGGCGAGCGTGTGGATGCGGTCGATGAGCGCGCCCTCGTGGTTGGATTGGAAGAAGCTGACGCCCACGCCGAGCTTGCGCGCCTCGGCGCGGATGAGCTGCTCAAGATCCTTGAGCGTGGCCGTGCCGTAGATCTCGGGCTCGCGTTTGCCGAGCCGGTTGAGATTGGGACCGTGGAGGATGGCGAACTTCTTCATCGGATTGGTCACCACGAAAGACACGAAATACACCAAAGGAGAAGGCTCATTTCGTGGGTTCGGTGTGTTTCGTGGTGGCTAGAGCGGGTTTTCCGTTTCGATGAACTCCCACGGCAGGCGGAATTTTTTTGCCAACTCGGCGGCGAGGGCCTTCACGCCGTGGGTTTCCGTGGCATAGTGGCCGCAGCAGAGGAGGTTGAGCCGGTGTTCCTGGGCGTAGTTGAACCATTCCTCGCGCAGTTCACCCGTGATCAGGGTATCCACGCCCGCGGCGACGAGGTGCGGCACGGCGCCGTTGCCGGAACCGCTGCAAAAAGCCACGAGTTTGGGCACGGCGGCGCCGCACTCGATGGAGACGACGCGCGGGTAGAGTTCCTCCAGGCGGGCGACGAGCTGGCTGCGTTTGTATTTGTTGGGCGCGATCCAGCCGATGAGCTCGTTCTCGTGGGGCAGGAACTGGCGGCGGGGCTTCAGACCGAGCTGGCGGGCGATGAGCACGTTGTTGCCGATCTCCTCGTGCGCGTCGAGGGGCAGGTGGCTGGAATAGACCGCGCAGTTGCCGCGTACCAACGCCGCGAACCGCCCGTAAACCGGACCAGTCAGCGGCTGCACGCCGCCCCAGAAAAGGCCGTGATGCACGACCAGAAAATCCACGCCGCGCTCGACTGCACGCTCGAAGGGCACGAGCCCGGCGTCCACGGCGGCGCCGATGCGCGTGACGCGTCCGTCGTTGGCGACCTGCAGGCCGTTGACCGCGCCCGGGTAGTCCTTGAAAGAGGACCGGCGGGTGCGCTTGTCGCAGTATTCCACGAGCTGTTGGAGCGAGGCCATGCGCGGAGGTTGGGGGAGGGGAACGGGACCTGCAAGCGGGTGTTTCCGGGGTTGCCTCGCATCGCCGCCGCCGCACCGTGGAAAGCATGCCGGCCCGCAAGCAGAAGACCGACCCCATCGCCCTCGTCGCCCAGGCGACCGAGGCCTTCACGCAACGCCCCAGTTGGGACGAATATTTCATGGCCACGGCCAAGCTCATCGCCTCGC
>JAUPWC010000066.1 GCA_030916665.1 Verrucomicrobiota bacterium | reverse complement strand
ATGCCGGTGGCTGAGATTCTGCTCGTGCTTGTTGCTTCGTGGGCGGGTCTGTTGAGCGGACGACGCGCGGCCTTGAGCGCGATTTATCCCGGATTTCGCGATTGCCGGTGTAGCCCGCGGCGGGAGCCGCGGGATTTCCGGATGCAGGCGCAGATTCCTGTCCCTGCTCTTCCGCGCAGGGCTACAAAATCTCAGACAAAACCGGAATCCGGGTTCATGTTTTGATCCCGCCCGGCGATTCCTGCGCGGGCGCACAGGAATCGTGAATCGCGATCGCGCGGGGAGAGTGCGCGGTACCGGCACCTTATCGGCCGACACATAATCCACGTTGATCCCCTCCAGCCAATTGCTCCGGACCAATGATCGTATTACGAACATTCGAGTTTGGCTTGGGACCGGCGCCGCCGCTGCCTCACGTTACGGTCCACCTTGCGGTCGCTCGAAAATCCGGCCCCGCTGCCAAGGCTCGTCCCGCATGAAGCGCCTTACCCCTGCCTGCTTGCTCGCCGCCGCTTTCACCGTGTCCGTTTTCGCCGCGTCGCCGCGCGCGCTCACCGTTGATCTCGCCGCGCCGGCCAAACCGATCAGCCCGGAGCTGTTCGGCATTTTCTTCGAGGACCTCAACTACGCGGCCGACGGCGGGCTCTACGCCGAGCTGATCCAGAACCGCTCGTTCGAATACAGCCCGACCGAGCAGGCCAAGTGGGGACCGTTCTCCTTCTGGGATCTCGTGAAGACCGGCGAGGGCGACGGCCATCTCGGGCTCGGCAACGTGCGGCCCGTTCACGGCAACAATCCCCACTACCTCATCCTGACCGTCACGAAGCCCGGTGACGGCGTCGGCGTCGCGAACCGCGGCTTCGACCAGATACCGGTCACGGGCGGCGCGGCCTACGAGGCGTCGTTCTGGGCCTACCAGGCCTACATGGGCATCATGTGGGGCGCGGGTGACCAGACCAAACCCATGCCCGTGACCGTCCGCCTCGAGGGCAAGGATGGCAGCGTGCTCGCCGAGGCGAAGTTCACCGTCTCCGGCCGCGTTTGGACGAAGCACACCGCCACGCTCACGCCGACGCGCTCCGATCCCGAGGCGCGGTTCGTCCTGCTCGCCCACGACCAGGGCGGGCTCGCGCTCGACATGGTCTCGCTCATGCCGCGCGATACCTTCAAGGGCCGCGCCAACGGCCTGCGCCGCGACCTCGCGCAAACCATCGCCGACCTGAAGCCGCGTTTCGTGCGCTTCCCCGGCGGCTGCCTCGTGCACGGCGGCGGTGTTCGCGCCTACTACGACTGGAAACACACCGTCGGCCCCGTCGAGCAACGCCGCGCCGCGCGCAACTCCTGGGGCTATCACCAGACGATGGGCCTCGGGTATTTCGAGTATTTCCAATTCTGTGCGGACATCGGTGCCGCGCCCCTGCCCGTCGTCACCGCCGGCGTGTGCTGCCAGCACGCGGGTCATTCGCCCGGCCGCGGCCAGGAGGGCCTGCCGCTGGCGGACATGCCCGCTTACATCCAGGACATCCTCGATCTCATCGAGTGGGCCAACGGCCCCGCGACCTCGAAATGGGGCGCCGTGCGCGCCGCCGCCGGCCACCCCGCGCCCTTCGGCCTCAAATACCTCGGCGTGGGCAACGAGGACGCCATCACGCCGGAATTCAAGGAACGCTTCGCCCTGATCAACACGGTGCTGAAGGAGAAACATCCCGAGATCGTCGTCATCGGCACCTCCGGCCCCTTCGCCAGCGGCGAGGACTTCGAAAAGGGGTGGGAGTTTTCCCGCGAGCTGAACCTCGCGCTGGTGGACGAGCATTACTACGTCCCGCCGCAGTGGATGTGGGACAACCTCGCCCGCTACGACAGCTACGACCGCAACGGCCCGAAAGTTTACCTCGGCGAATACGCCGCGCACGAGAAGGACCGCCGCAACACCCTGCGCACGGCCATCGCCGAGGCCGCGCACCTCACCAGCCTCGAGCGCAACGGCGACGTCGTGCGCCTGTCCTCCTACGCCCCGCTCCTCGCCCGCCGCCAGCACACGCAGTGGCACCCCGACATGATCTACTTCAACGCCACCGAGGTTTTCCCGAGCCTCAACTACACCGTGCAGAAACTCTTCGGCCACCACGCCGGCGACGCCGCCCTCCCGACCGCGTTCGCGCCCGCCCCCGCCGGCGTGAAGCTAGCCGCCTCCACCGTGCGCGACCGCGCGAGCGGCGACCTCATCGTGAAGATTGTCAATGGCGAGGCCGTCGCGCAGCCCGTGGCCGTGAAGCTCGCCGGGGCGAAGCAACTTCCCGCCACCGCGCAGCGCACCGTCTTCGGCGGCGCCGACGCCGATGTGGTCAACCCCGACGGCGCCCCGCCGGCCGTCGTGCCCGTCACGGAGACCGTGCCGCTCGCCGCCGACTTCACCTACGAGGCCCCGGCCCACTCGCTGACGATCTTTCGCATTTCCCAGTAGGGCCAGTCTTTGACTGGCCGGTGGAACCTGCGCTCCGCGCAGGTTTCTTCCATCTCGCAAACCAGCCCGCGCGGAGCGCGGGCTCCACCACTTTCCCCATGCTCCGCCTCCTCGCCACTCTCACTTTCACGCTCACGCTCACTCTCACTCTCACCTCCGCGGCGCTCGCCGCGGCCTCCTGGACCGCCGACAACGGCAACGGCACGTTCACGAACCCGCTGTTCTACGACGAGTTCTCCGATCCCGACCTGATCCGTGTGGGCGAGGACTTCTACCTCGCGGGCACGACGATGCACGCGATGCCGGGCCTCGTGGTCCTGCACTCCAAGGATCTCGTGAACTGGAAATTCCTCAGCTACGCTTTCGACCGCCTCGAACTCGGGCCGGACTTCGACCTCGAGAACGGCAAGGAAGCCTACGGCCAGGGCATCTGGGCGCCGTGCATCCGTTATCACCAGGGCACGTTCTACCTCTTCTCCAACGTCAACGGCCACAGCCTGCAGGTCTTCACCGCCACCAACCCCGCCGGCCCGTGGACGCACCGCTCCATCAAGACCGGCATCCACGACCTGTCCGTGCTCTTCGACGACGACGGACGCATCTACGCGGTTTACGGCTACGACCAGGTGAAAATCATCGAGTTCAAGCCCGACCTCAGCGGCTTCATCGAGGGCAGCGATCGCGTCGTCATCCCGCGCGGCAACGCGATGGGCGAAGGCCACCACATCTACAAGATCGCCGGCAAATACTACATCATCAGCGCCAACTACGCGCCCACCGGCCGCATGCAGGCCGCGCGCGCCGACCGCATTCACGGGCCCTACGAGACCGCCGTCATCGCCGCCAAGGAGACCTTCGGCACGCAGCGCGGCTGGTTGCTGAACCCTATCGGTCTCGGCATGAAGGTGCCCGAGACCGGCGCGACCTTCCAGCTCACCGCGCCCGGCGGCAACCAGCACGGTGCCGTGCCGCTGCACCAGGGTGGCATCGTGGACCTGCCCAACGGCGACTGGTGGGGTTTCTCGATGATGGATTTCCGCTCCGTCGGCCGCACGACCGCGCTCTCGCCCGTGACGTGGCAGGATGGTTGGCCTTATTTCGGCCTGCCCGGCAACCTCGGTCGCACCCCGCGCACATGGACCAAGCCTGCCGTCGCGGCGAAGGTCGAGCCACACGCAGCCTACGAACGCAGCGACGATTTCGCCGGCCCGAAGCTCCTGCCCGTCTGGCAATGGAACCACAATCCGGTGAACGCGAAGTGGTCGCTTACCGCCAAGCCCGGCGCTCTCCGCCTGCACACGCTGCCGGCCACGCAGTTCCTCTGGGCGAAGAACACGCTCACGCAGCGCGCCATCGGTCCCGTCTCGGTCACCACCGCCGAGCTCGACGCCTCCGGTCTGCAAGTTGGCGACACCGCCGGCCTCGCGCTCGTGAACATGCCCTTCGCCACGCTCGGCGTCGTGCGCACCGACGCCGGACTCGTGCTGCGGCTCTACAACCAGTTCAGCAACGAAACCCTCGACCAGGCGCTCACCTCGCCGCGTGTCTGGTTGCGTGCCACCGGCGATTACGACGAGGATTTTGCGCATTTCAGCTACAGCACCGATGGACAAACCTTCACCGACATCGGCGGCCAGATCCGCCTGCCGTATCAGCTGAAGACTTTCCAAGGCACGCGACTCGGCCTCTTCGCCTTCAACACCGCCGGCCGGGAGGGCGGCCACGCCGACTTCGCGAGCTTCCGCGTGGACGAACCGCTCGCCGACCGCGCGAAGAACATCCCGCTCGGCAAGGTCGTCACGTTCACTAATCTCGCCAACGGCAGCGTCGTCTGGGCCAACCCGCACGGCATGCTGCACTCCGCGCAGCCCGGCTCAAAGCCGGCGACGGGTGCACAAGCGCGCTTCCGCGTGCACGACCGCGGCCAGGGCCGCGTCGCCCTCGAGGTGATGGACGGCAGCGGCTGGCTCACCGTGATCGGCGCCGGCCTCTCCGCCGATGTGCGCCCGATGAAGCAGGAAAGCGCCGCCAGCCTGTTCATGTGGCAGGACATGCTGCGCGACCGTCAGTGCATGCTGCTGTCATTGAAAACCAACCGTTTCGTCGGCCTCGACCCGACCACCGGCGAGCCCTACGGCGCCGACTGGCCCGGCACGACCCCCACCCGCAAAGACGGCACCGTGCTCGTCTGGACCGAAGCCGAGTGAGGTCACCACGAAATACACGGAACACACGAAAGGAAAACCGCCTTGGAACTGTAGGGCGAGGTCTCCGACGGAGGCTTGGCGGAGATGGGTTCCATGATAGACGGCGGACTGCACGGGCGGCATTTTTGCGGGTGATCTGTAGGCGCGGACCCAAAGCGGCTTTCAAATGGACGACGCCTCGCTTTCAAATGGACGAATCAGACCGGCTCTGAGTAGTCGAACGGGGGGCACTGTAGTTTGTGGATATTAGGGACGGTCGCAGGCTCGCGCGCAAAGTCCGCCAAGGGCGCAACGGGGCTGAAACCCTTGGCGTCCTTTGCGACGTTGGCGCGAGGAGTGGATCGATGGGGCGGGTTGTTGGTTCTCGTGCTCCCAAATCAGCGTCTGGGGGAATGAACGGCGCACCAGCCGCCGCCAAGGCTATGGCCGGCGCACCGGGCCGGTGCGCCCTACCTTTCAGACGTCCGCTCAGAGCCGGTAGTATTGCTCCCAGCCGGCGCGGGGCGGGAGGCCGGTGAGCATGGCGT
>JAUPWC010000658.1 GCA_030916665.1 Verrucomicrobiota bacterium | reverse complement strand
GGGTGAAACAACCGGCGTAAAGAGTTAACGAACCCGACAACCCGCCCGGCTCAACCCGGGCCCTGTTCTCATACTAGAATGATGGAGCCTTGTTGCGGTGGAGGGTCGGGCTCCTGCCCGACCTAGGCCGGGCGGGAGCCCGGCCCTCCAGCACCGAGAAAGCGCGACTTCCCTTGAACCGCGGGCGGCGGCGCCCCACGCTGCGACCTGACTCCATGAAGCCATCTCAACCTCCCCGGCAAAAGGAACTCAACGTCTGCGGCTGGCAGGCGGTCTCGACGCTGTTCGCCCGGCATCCGGCGGAGGTGCGGCGGCTGTTCTTCGACGCCGCCACGGGCCGGCGGGCGGGGGAGTTCTGCTCCCAGCTGGCGCAGCACAAGAAGGTTTACCGGCAGGTGGAGGCGGCCGAGCTGGAGAAGATCGGCGGCACCAAGCTGCACGGCGGCATCGTGGCCGTCATCGCCGAGCGGCCGCTGAAAAAGGTGACGCGCGAGGTGCTGGCCGAATGGGCGCGGACCAAGGCCCCGCTGCTGCTGCTCGACCGCGTGAGCAACGCCAACAACGTCGGCGCCATCGTGCGCACCGCTGCCTTCTTCGGCGTGAAGGCGGTCATCGTGGCCGACCACCCGCAGCAGGCCCTGCCCGGCGAGGCGGCCCATCGCGTGGCGGAGGGCGGCATGGAGTTTGTGGAGTTCTACCGCGTGCCGGCGCTGCCGGAGTTCTGCGCGGAGCTGAAGCGGACGCATTTCCTGCTCGGCACGAGCCTGACGGGCAACCAGCTCTCGCCCGCGCAGGTGAAGGAGCGCGGGCTGCCGCGTCCGCCGGCGATCATTTTGGGCAACGAGGAAAAGGGCATCGCCCCCGGCGTGGCCGCGCAGTGCGACCGGTTGCTGAAGATCCCCGGCGCCGACACGGTCGAGTCGCTCAATGTGTCGGCGGCGGCGGCGGTGTTGTGCTGGGAGTTTTGCGCCGCGCGGACGCGCGGCGAGTAGTTGGTAGGTAGGGAATATTTTCAAAACCACGGCAGGCGATTAACCACTGATGCATCGCCTAACGGCTCTGCTTTAAGGTCCCCTCCGCCTAATCGGCTCCGGAATTGGTTCCGAGGCGCGGCCTCCTGTTGCTGCCTGCTGGCAGCCCGGGATCAGTCGCGCAGCCTGCGCTGCGGCTGAAATCGCCGCGAGAGAATCGGTCTTCCGGTCTGATATTGATTAGTCGGCGATTAGCCGACCCCCCGAAGCACCCGAGCGGAGCCGATTAGGCGGAGCTGCACCCCGTAGCATCGCCGGTAGGCGAGGCCATCAGTGGTTAAACACTCCGGAGGTTTGAAGACACTCCCTGACTACTCCCCCTACTTCCCCAGCAGCCGGGACAAAAACCCGGGCGCTTTCGCCGCTGTGCCAACAGGTCTCACGGGCGACGCTGCCTCCGTCCCATTCATCTCCGGCACGCCGAGGATCGGTTCGTAGTGGCCGGCTTTCTTGTAGAGGATGACAACGTCCTGCATGCCCCAGGCTTCCTCGAGGTAGGCGCGCATGATGACATCCGGGTAGCGTTGCAGGGTGCGCATGACCCACTCGGGCGAGGTGAGCGCGAGGCCGTAGTCCTCCTCGGCGTTGCTCTCGAAGTAGCGCTGGTAGGCGAAACCGGTGCGGGCGAATTCCTCCAGCAGGGCGGGTTTGTCGATGTTCTCGGCGACGTTGCGCCGGCCGCGGGCCAGCAGGCTGGAAACGGTGCGGCCCTGCGTGGTGAAGACGATCACGCCGCACTCCTTCGTCCACTTCACCAGGCAGTCGAGCGTGGCGAGCCAGCGGTCGCGGCGCAGGTGGGTGACCAGCGAGCCGACCCAGATCAGGTCGAACTGGTTCTGGAAGGGCAGACGGTGCAGATCCACCGCGGAGTAAACCGGCTTGGCCCCGAATTGCTTGGCGCAGAAATCCACGCCGTCGCGCTCGAGGTCGCAGGCGGTGATGTTGGCGTAGTGGTAGTGGGCCCGGAGCCACCGCAGTACGCGCCCATGGCCGCAGGGCAGGTCGAGGATGTTGGGGTAATGGGGCTTGTCGCAGAGCTCGGCGGAGAAATGGATCAGCTCCAGCGCCCGGCGCCCGAGGTCGAAATACTGCTCGGTCAGCACGGCGTCGGCGTCCTTGGCCAGCATGCCGTCGCGCGGGGCGAGGGTGCGGTCCACGGCGAGTTGCGAAAAATCGTAGAGCGGTTTCATGCGACGGAGCGGACGCATCAAGGCGGCCCGCCCGTTCTGCGTCAATCGCCGGAACGAAATCGCGTCGCGTGAGTCAAAATCGCCAAAATGCGGGGTTCCCGGCCGCATTCCCTTTTGCTAGGATGATATCCATGACCGCCTCTCCTCTCACCCGACTCGTCTCCTGCATACTCCTTCTCACGGCGGTGATCGCGGCGCGCGCCGAGGTGTGGACGCTGGCCAACGGCGACCGGCTGACCGGCACGGTGATCAGCGAGGACAGTGTGTTTGTCGAGTTACAGCATCCGCAGCTGGGCCGGCTGAAAGTGCCGCGGTCGGCGCTGAAGGCTGATCCCACCGCGAAGCCGGAAGGCATGGCGGACACACCAGCGGGCAAGCACGGGTCCGCGACCGCCTTAAATCCCTCCGTGCCCAAGTGGAAGCGGCAGGTCGAGGTGGGTTTCTCCCAGCAATCGGGCGCGAAGGAGAAGCAGGATCTTTCGGCCCGCTTCCAGATCGACGGCAAGGAGGGCAAGAACACCTTTCGCGGCACGGCCAAGTTGCTCGAGACCGAGGCTGACAGCAAGACGGTGACCGACCGTCGCGAGGCGGATTTCCGCTGGCGCTACGACATCAACAAGCGGCTCTTCGCCCAGGCGCTCACCACCTACGCGGAGGACGGGGTGCGCAAGATCGACCTCAGCCTCGAACAGCAGGTCGGCGGCGGCTACCGGATCGTGGACGGCAAGCGCCACAAGGCCAACGTGGGCCTCGGCGCCGTCGTGCAATACCTCGACCGCGTGGAGACGAAGCCCGAGACGGCGTTGCTGGGTTCCTTCTTCCAGGATTACGCCTACGAGCTGAACAGCCGCCTGAAGCTCACGCAGGAGTCGAGCCTGATGATCTCCGACAAAGGGGCGATCGGGGTGCGCAGCACCGTGACCAGCGCGCCCGCCGAGGGCAGCTACCGGGTGAAATTCAACAGCGGACTGCAGAGCAAGGTCACCGACAAGATGTCGCTCAACCTCCGTTTCGAATACGATTACGACCGCTCGGTCATTGATGCCAACCTCCGCGCCGACCAGCGCCTGACGACCTCGCTCGGATACATCTGGTGAGGGCGTTCCTCAGCCGGAAGCAGTCAATGGAAGGTGGAGCGCACTGCGCCCCAGTGCGCGGGTTTGGAAGTTGACGGAGCCAAGCGCGTTGAGGAGCAACGCGCTCCACCAGAGCGGCAAAATTTTTGTGGGCAGCGCGCTTGCGCGCGCCCGATCCGCCCCCTGCAAGCGTATCCACAGGGCCGGCACAAATCCGCTGGCGGGCTTCGGCCGGTCGCGCACACTCCCCGGCATGAACATGCCGATCTGGGACGACCGCACCTGGCGTCCCCTGCCGAAGCTCACCGGGACGCAGCGCGCCGATGTCTGCGTGATCGGTCTGGGGGCCTCGGGTCTCGCGGCGATGGAGGAACTGGTCGCGCAGGGGGTGTCGGGGGTCGGGGTGGAGGCGGCTTCCGTCGGCGCGGGCGCGGCGGGCCGCAACGGCGGCTTCGTGTTGGCGGGGCTGGCCAAATTTTTCAACGAGACGGTCGCGCAGTTCGGCGAGGAGGCGGCGCGGGCGATCTACCGGCTGACGGCCGACGAGATTCAGCGGCAGGCCGAGGAAATGCCGGCCATCGTGCGCGTCACGGGTTCGTTGCGCATCGCGGCGGATGCGGCCGAGCAGGCCGACTGTGCCAAGCACCTTGCGGCCCTGCGCTACTGCGGCTTCGCGGCCGAGCCCTACGCCGGACCGGAGGGGGAGGGGTTGCTGCTGCCCACCGATGGGGTCATCCAGCCGCTGCACCGCGTGCGAGCCGTGGCGCAGCGCCTGCGCACGCGCGAGGTGCGTCTCTACGAGGATTCGCCGGTGCGCAAGATCGTGCCCGGCTCCGTCGTGACCGAGAAGGGCACGGTCTTCTGCGATTCGGTGATCGTGGCCGTGGACGGCCGGCTGGAACAGGTGCTGCCCGAGCTGGCCGGGCGCGTGCGCACGGCGCGGCTGCAGATGCTCGCGACCGCGCCGGCGCCGGAGGTGAGTTTTTCGCGGCCGGTCTATTTCCGGCAGGGCTACGAATACTGGCAGCAGCTGCCCGACCGGAGCATCGCGCTCGGCGGCTTCCGCGACCACGCGGAAGCGGAGGAGTGGACGCAGGTCGATTTCCCGACCGAACGAATCCAGGCGTTGCAGGAGTAATTCCTCCGCGAACACCTGCGCGTGCAGGCGCCCATCACGCACAGCTGGGCAGCGTCGG
>JAUPWC010000657.1 GCA_030916665.1 Verrucomicrobiota bacterium | reverse complement strand
TAGAAGCGGCCGCCCTTCGAGCCGACCAGCACGGCGGCGTTGTCCTTGTAGGCGGAAAGGATGCCGTCGCTGTGCAGCTGGTAGGTGTTCTTGATCATCTGGAAGAGCGACTTGTCCTTGGCGGAGCCGTCGATTTCCCATGTGGCGTTGAAGATTTTGTGCCGGCAGTGCTCGGAGTTGGCCTGAGCGAACATCATCAGCTCGATGTCGTTGGGGTCGCGGCCGAGCTTGGTGAAGGCGGCGACGAGGTAGTCGATCTCGTCGTCGGCGAGGGCGAGTCCGAGGTCCTTGTTGGCGGCGACCAGCGCGGCGCGGCCGCCGGTCAGAACCGGCACGCTCGTCATCGGCTGTGGCTGCTTGTGGCGGAAGAGCGCCGCGCAGGCGGGCAGGTCGCCGAAGACGACCTGCGTCATGCGGTCGTAGATTTTCGACTGCAGCAGCTTCAGCTCGGCGGCCGAGAGCGGGGAGAAGGGGAAACGTGAACCCGGCGAGTCGAAGTCGAAAGTGTAGGCGACGATTCGCTCGATGCGCTTGATGGCGGTCAGTCCGCAGAGGTGCGCGATGTCGGTGGCCTTGGAGGACCAGGGGGAGATGGTGCCCGGACGGGGTGCCACGATCTGCTCCACACCCTCGAAACGCTCGGCCGCGCGGGTGGGGCCGTAGGTCAGGAGTTTCTCGAGGACCGCGTGCTGCGCGGCGGTCAGCTCGCCGTCCACTTCGGCCACATGCACGAACTCGGCGTTGACGGCCTTCACGGAGAGGCCCGCGGCGATAAGGTCCGCTTGGAGTTTCTGAAGTCGGAAGGTGGAGAGGGCCGGTGAGCCGCGAAGCGTCAGCATGGTCTTAAACCGGGATGTTCACAAACACACCCGGCGCGTCAAGCGGGGTAACGGGCATACCCGCACAGCCGGGGGCGTTTTGCACGGTTCTGGGCTAATTCCGAGTCACTTCCGCCGGGAAACCGAGAAAGCCGTTGACGAAGGCCGGGGTCTGGGCTGATAGAAGGTCTTTAATGCCGTGACGCGCAGAACCGACCTCTCCAGTCCCCTTTCAAAACCGGCCGGGTGCAGTGTGGCCAGCGACAGGAGGCAGCGGGCATGAGCGAGTTCATCTCCCACGAATGCGGTGTGGCGCTGGTGCGGCTCAAGAAGCCGCTGGCCTACTACCAGGAGAAATACGGCAGCCCGCTCTGGGGCTTCAACCAGCTGTTCCTCCTCATGGAAAAGCAGCACAACCGCGGCCAGGATGGCGCGGGCGTGGCCTGCGTGAAGTTCGACGTGCCGGCGGGCGAGCCCTACATGTTCCGCGAGCGCAACGTGGAGAGCAACCCGCTCGACAAGATCTTCCAGTCCCTGCTCACCCGCTACAACCAGCTCGTGGAGGACGGTGCGGTGCTGCCGGAGTTCCCCGACACCGCGAAGAAGCAGTTCGATTTCTGCGGCGAGCTCTACCTCGGCCACCTCCGCTACGGCACCTCGGGCGGCTACAACCTCAGTTCCTGCCATCCCTATTTCCGTCGCAGCTCCTGGCCGACCCGCAACGTGATGCTCGCGGGCAATTTCAACCTGACCAACACGGCCGAGCTCAACGAGAGCCTCATTGCGATCGGCCAGCATCCGATCTTCGCCACCGACACGCAGGCCATCCTCGAGCGCATCGGCTTCGGCCTCGACGACGAGCACGAGCGGCTCTTCCGCGAGCTGCGCACGCAGGGGCTGGCCGGTGAGGAGATTTCCCGCCGCATCAACGCCGAGCTGGACCCGGCCCGCGTGTTGCGCGAGGCCGCGGCGAACTGGGACGGCGGTTACGCGCTGGTCGGCGCGCTGGGCAACGGCGACGGTTTTGTTTTCCGCGATCCCTCGGGCATCCGACCCTGCCACTGGTTCGAGAACGACGAGGTCGTGGCCTTCGCCTCGGAGCGCGCGCCGCTCTGCACGGTGTTCGATCTCGAGGCCCATGACGTCAACGAAGTCGAGCCCGGTTGCGCCGTGATCATGAAAAAGGCCGGCGCGGTCTCCGTGGAGCGTATCAAGCCGGCGCTGCCGAAGACGCAATGCACCTTTGAGCGCATCTATTTCTCCCGCGGCAACGACGCCGACATCTACCGCGAGCGCAAGGCCCTCGGCGCCGGCCTCGCCGACAAGATCTGGAAATCCATCAGCGGCGACCTCGAGAACTCCGTCTTCAGCTTCGTGCCCAACACCGCCGAGGTCGCCTATTTCGGCCTGATGAGCGAGCTGCGCTTCCGCCGGCGCGCCGAGGTTAAGCAAACCCTGCTCGACGCCGCCAAGGCCGGCCGGATCACCGAGGCGCTGGTCGACGACCTCATCCTCTACAACTGGCCGCGCGGCGAGAAAATCGTCAGCAAGGACGTCAAGCTGCGCACTTTCATCAGCCAGGAAAAGTCCCGCAACAATCTGGCTTCCCTCGTCTATGACGTCACCTACGGCATCGTGCAGCCGAAGGACAACCTGGTCTGCGTGGACGACTCGATCGTGCGCGGCACGACGCTGCGCCGCTCCATCCTGCGCATTCTGAAACGGCTCAATCCGAAGAAGATCGTCATCGCCTCCACGGCCCCGCAAATCCGTTACCCGGATTGCTACGGCATCGACATGTCGGAGATCGGCAAGTTCATCGCCTTCGAGGCCGCCGTCTCGCTGCTGAAGGAGCGCGGACAGGCTGCGATCCTCGAGGAAGTTTACCGGCTTTGCCGGGACGACCTGAAGAATCCCGGTCAGGTGCCCGTGAACCATGTCTGCAAGATTTACGAGCCGTTCCAAGCCGAGGAAATATCGCGCCGGATCACCGAGTTGGTCTCGCCGAAGCCCAACGGCTGGAAGGGTGAGATCGAGATCATCTTCCAGTCCGTCGAGAGCCTGCACTGCGCACTGCCCAACCACACCGGCGACTGGTATTTCACCGGCAACTACCCGACACCCGGCGGTTACCGCGTCGTGAACCAGGCCTTCGTGAACTACTTCGAAAAGGCCGAGGGCCGATCCTACTGATGTCACTCTCCTACGAATCCTCCGGCGTCCGATACGACCAGCTCGACGCGTTCAAGCGTGCCTGCCAACAGGCCGCACGCGGCACGACCAACGAGCTAGCCGCCCATGGCTACGCCGAGCCGGCCACGACGCGCGGCGAGAGCGCCTACCTGATCGAAGCGGAGGATCATTTTCTCGCCCATGTTGAAGAAGGACTCGGCACCAAGAACCTCGTGGCCGATGTCGTCTATGCGCAGACGGGGAAAAATTTCTATCGCGAGATCGCCATCGATACCGTCGCGACGATCGTGAACGACCTCATCACCTGCGGCGCCCGCCCGATCTCGGTCGCAATGCATGCGGCGGTGGGGGCCTCCGAGTGGTTCACTGACGCCAAACGCATGCAGGCGCTCGTGGACGGCTGGGCCGAGGGTTGTCACCGCGCCGGCGCGGTGTGGGGCGGGGGAGAGACGCCCACGCTCAAGGGCATCGTCCATCCCGACGCCATTGTGCTCGCCGGCTCGGCCATCGGCAAAATTGCGCCCAAGACGCAGCGCATCACCGGCGAGGTGCAGGACGGCGATGCGATCATCTTCCTCGCCTCGACCGGCGTGCAGACCAACGGTCTGAGCCTCTGCCGGCTCATCGCGGAGAAACTGCCCGCCGGCTACCAGACGCCGATCGGCCACGGCGACACCCGCACCTACGGCGAGGCGTTGCTCGCCGCCTCGGCCATTTACGTGGACTTCGTCGTGAAGTGCCAGCAAGCCGGCGTGAAGCTCAACTACGTGTCGCATGTCACCGGCCACGGCTGGCGAAAGCTGATGAGACTTGAGGAACCTTTCGTTTACGAGATCACCGAACCGCGGCCGATCCCGGCGTTGTTCAAGTTTCTCATGGAGGCCGGACCGATCGACCGGCGCGAGGCCTACGCGACTTTTAACATGGGTGTGGGCTTCGCGGCCTACGTCGCTCCATCTGCCGTTGAGGCCACGCTCGCCGCCGCTAAGGCCGCCGGGCATGAGGCCTGGATCGCGGGCAAAGTCCGCAAGGAAGGCTCCCGCAAGGCGGTTGTGATCCCTTCGCTCGGGCTCGAATACTCCGGCGAGACCCTGCAGGTGCGCTGATAATCCGATGGCGCAAAGCATTTTCTGCGGAATTGCAATGGCGCCCGGGACTTTTCTCCTGGTCAATTGACTGGGTGGGTCCGCGGAATTTCACATCGTTTGTGATTGGCGAGAGATGGGGGGACTGCACAATCAATTCCGATGATACGCTGGGCCCCATTCCTCCGCGCCGGTCTGTGCTTCATTGCGCTGCTATCCGCGGCCAAGCCCGCACTGGCGCAGGTGATTCCCCCGGGCACCTACACCGGTCAGATAAACGGCGATACGATCAATGCGGCGGTCGTGTATGTGGATGCCGGCGCTTTTTTTGCCTCCTCCACGCTTTCGCTTACTGGAAGTGCCGGCGTTTACTGGCGTCAGGTCGGATCGCTCAACGGCATGACGATCACACAGGGCAACGGCACCTACATTTATCTCAGCGGCGCCAGCCGTGGATTGACCCTTAATGGCGCGACGAGCCTGACGGGTACGGTTTCCGTTTACAGCGACGGCAGCGCGGGCACGGCGATTACCAATCAGGGCACGATCACGCATACGGGTGGCAACGGCGAGATCTACGCGGCAAATTTCACAAATGCGGGCACTGTCACTGCGAACGGCGGGACGCTTTATCTTAATTATCCCTCGGCCGGCTACAGCGCCACCAATACCGGCACGGTCACCGCCGACGGTGCGAGCACGACGGTTTACCTGCGGGGCAACTTTGACAACAACGGCACGCTGACCGCGCAGAACAGCGGCACACTGCTCTG
>JAUPWC010000656.1 GCA_030916665.1 Verrucomicrobiota bacterium | reverse complement strand
CCGACCAAGGACGACTTCATCCTCGTCATCGGCGCCGGCCCGATCGGGCTCAGCGTCATCCAGTTCGCCAAGGTCTCCGGCGCCACGCTCGCCGTCATGGACGTGAGCGACGCGCGCCTCGAGTTCTGCCGGAAACAGCTCGGCGTGCAGCACACGCTCAAGCCCGGCACCACCGCTGTCGAGGAACTCAAGCGCATCGGCGGCGGCGACCTGCCGACCTGCGTCATCGACGCCACGGGCAACCCCGCGTCCATGATGGGCTGCTTCGACCTGCCCGCACACGGCGGCCGCATCGTGTTCGTCGGCCTCTTCCAGGGCGACGTCACGTTCAACGACCCCAACTTCCACCGCCGCGAGCTCACCGTCATGGGCAGCCGCAACGCCCTGCCCGGCACCTTCCGCGAGGTCATCCGCCTCGTCGAGGAAGGCCAAGTGGACACGCGCCCGTGGATCACCCACCGCTTCAAGCTGGCGGACACGCCCGCCGTGTTTCATCGGGACATCGCCGGCAATCCCGCCGTGCTGAAGGCGATGATCGAGGTGGATTAAGCCGGCGTCTCAGCCCGAAGCACCATCGAGGCTCCCGGCTTCACGCCAGGAACTTGAGGGTAATCTCGTCATCCTGGCCCTGATAGAATTCCTTCAAGACTTCCGCAAAGAGCGACTCCTGTCCGGCTACCGCCTTGAACAGGGTCAGGCAGGACCGGAACTTGATGGCGTCAATGGGACCGAAGATCCGCTCGGGATCACCACCCTTGTGCCGTCGGATTGCATTCAAACATTCTTGGAGCCTCTTACCCAAGAGCGGATGATCAAGATAGGCCCTTGCTTCCTCGCGCGATTCTATTCCAAAGAGGAAGGACATCTCGCTCGTCCCGATACCACGCAACTGAGGTAAGACATACCACATCCAGTGCGCTCGCTTCTGGCCTGACTGAAGCTCCTGAAGCGCCTGGCCATAGTCGCCAAACTGGGGGCCAAGGGCTCCAGCCTGGGCATCCACGAAGCGGTTAAGACTGGACTCGGCGACAAAGCTGGAGAGCGCCGCTAAGGTTGCCGAGTTCTGGAGCGGCTGGAGGGTGCGGAGCCGGGCGAGCTTGCTGCGGAGTTCGAGCCCCGCATTGCCGCTATCGGAGCCGGGTTTCAGGGGCTCCTGTTGAGAGCGATGGTCGGGGAGAGACATACCTGATTCAGAGATAGTCGCCGTGGGTCTCTCCCTGTCAATCCGCTCGCGTAAGGGTTGTTCGTCCCAGGCGGACTTACTGAAAAGAATGAAGAGCCGAAAAAATCCGCGCATAGCTTGGCTCCATTCCCTGGAGCCTTGGTCCCTCTTACCTTGTCCATCGTCCTCAGTGCTCCGCGCTGTCCTGCCGTCAAATGCTGCGGCCGCTCCGCCATGCCTCAAAACAGCAAGACGTCACCCTGTTCAGCGAAGCTCAAAAATGCGCGGACACCGGCCCATGTTCCTCAGCCCTTGGCTTCCGCCCGCATGCCGTGCTTGCGGGCGAATTTGCGGAGCGCGATCAGCTCGAGCTGCCGCGCCTTCCGGAAACGGCGCTGCCGCTCGGCATTGACCCGGCGCTTTTCTTCGGGCGACTTCGCCGGCCGGCCCGCCCGCAACCGCAGAGGCAGATCCACCGACGGGGTGAAGATGTTGCGCCGCTTGAAGGCCAGCGGCGAACGCGCGAGCGCCAGCGCCCGCAGCGCCGGAGTATCGCCGCCTTCGTCAAAGAGCGGCTCCCCCGCGATGCGCTCCGGCGCAAACGCCCAGGCCGGCGCCGTGCCACCGAGACGCCCCGCCAGATGCTCCGCGTAGGCGCCGAGCCAGGCATCCGCCACGTGGCCTTGCCGAAATTTTTCCGCCAGCAGCGGCGGCTCATCGGCGATGGCCGCCGCGACCTGCGGACGCGACGAGGCCCGCCGCAGCTCGTGCAGCCAGTCGCGCAGGTGCAGGCCGAATTCGGCCAGCGAGGCCGACTGCGCGGCGACTTCCTTGAGGGTTTGGGGTCGGGAAATCATGGCTTGGCCGCGAGGGCGCTCTTCACGACCTCCCGGGCGGCGTCCGGAAGGTCATCGTGCGGGAAGAACTTGTCGTGGATGGCCTCGGCTTCGCGCACCGAGCCGAGTTCCATCTTTTGCACGAGAAAGCGGATGTCGCCGTAATCGCCGGCGTAGCCCGGCAAGGGCGGACGGCAGGCGCGCAGCTTCATGGCCAGCAGGTAGGCCGCCGTAGGCACGGACACGCGCAGACCGGGTCCGAAGTCGGCCTCGGGCAGTTGCCGCTTGGCCTCCTTCTCGGCGAGAAACGGCTTCACGTCGTCGTTGAGCCAGTCCTCCGGCAACCCGAGCTCCTGCGCCACCTGCCCGGCCAGTTCCTGCGCCACGGCGCTCTGGCGCACGACCGCATCCACGTCCTTGGTCGCCGCCCGCGAGCCATAGACCAGCGTGAAAACGGCCCCGCCGTAGAGCGAGACCTCCAGCGTCACCTTCCGCCCATGCGCCAGCTCTCCCAGGCGGCGCAGCGCCCGGGTGATGCGGTTGCGGTTGAGCGGTTCGTATGGCATAGATAAAACGTTACGAGCCGTTTTATCGGTTAACAAGTCTGAAGATCCGCCCCCGCAGTCCCCCGCTGTCCTGCCATCAAATGCTGCGGACTGCGCGCGACCCGCCCGGCTTCGGCGTGGACGCGAGCCGCGGCCGGCGGTTGACTGCTCGCCCATGACCACGCCCGCCGCCCCCGCGATCCGTTTCCTGCAAGCCGACCTCGACCGCCCCGACCATCAGGTCGCCGTGCTGGCGATGGTGGACGCCTACTCGCGCGACCCGATGGGCGACGGCGCGCCGCTCTCCGCCGAGGCCCGCGCGCGCCTGATTCCCGGCCTGCGCGCGCACCCGACGACGCTCGTCTTCCTCGCCTACGACGGCGACACGCCCGTCGGCGTGGCCGTGTGTTTTCTGGGCTTCTCGACCTTCGCCGCCAAGCCGCTCGTGAACCTGCACGACGTCTGCATCGTGTCCACGCACCGCGGCCGCGGCATCGGGCGCGGCCTGCTCGCCGCTGTCGAGGCCCGGGCGCGCGAACTCGGCTGCTGCAAGCTCACGCTCGAGGTCCTCGACCAGAACCACCATGCGCTGAAGACCTACACCGCCGCCGGCTTCAAGCGCTACTCGCTCCAACCCGGCGCCGGCGAAGCGATCTTTCTGACGAAGCCGCTCTGAACCTCACCGGGACGGCCCGTTGGCCCAGCGACGGGAGGCCTAGAGCTCAAAGGGGAACGGATCCACTCCTTCGAACCGGGCACCGGCTATGCCCTTTTCCCTGGCCCAGTATTGCAGGCCGGAGCCGCCGCAGCCCGTGCACGGGCGCACCATCCCGCGTCCGGCCGAGTTGAGCCCGAGGCCGTTGCAGGTCTCGCACAGGGACTCGAGCACCTTGACGAGGGAGGCCGCATTCGCGGCATTCGCGGCCTGGCGGTTGGTGTAATAGGGGCGGCGGGCGGCGGAGCCTTCCTTCACGATCTCCGCGCGCGCGACCCCCAGACTTTGCAGGTAGCGGAGCCGTTCGCGGGCCCGGTCGGCGAGCTCGCTCTCATGACGTTGGCGCGCGAATTTTTTCTCCTCGATGATTCGGCGTGCTTTCGCGTCCGCCTCGGCGGCGGCCTGGCGTTCCCGCGCCTCCCGCAGGCTGCGATCGTGGTTGGCAATAAGCTGGCGGACCCTTTCCAGTTGCTCGGCGGTGGCTCCGGCTTCCGCCGCGGTTTTCACCGTGGCGCCCGTCTTTTCCCAGAGCGCGGGCGCCTCGGCGGCCGGGGCTTTTTCCGCCTGCTGCGCGAGGGCCGTGGCGTCGCGGGCGAGGAGCCGGCCATGTTGGGCCGCGATCACGCGGTTTTGCGGCGCCGCGCGGCGGCAGCGCTCGACCAGCGCGCGGAAGGTGCGGCCCTTGACCTCCGCCTCGGTGAGTCCGTCAAGGAAGGCTTCCATGAAGACGTTGCGGTCCAACAGGGCCTCGTAGGCCTGCCAGTGCCGGGCCTCGGGCACGTGCTCGGCCGGCACCCGGGCAAAGAGCCGCGCGTAAGTGCTGAGCCGCTCGCGGTCGCTGTTGAGCACGTTGTCGGGGTCGGCGGCGAGCTGCTCCGGCGTGAAGTCCACACGGGCGCGGGTCAGTTCGGCCACGTAAACCGTGTCGGCAAGACGGAGATCCTTGTTCACCGGCCGGTTCGCCAAGCTGGCGAGGGTAAACTGGAGAATCAGGTCGTCCGGGGTCAGCCGTGCGAGCTGGCTGAGATAAGTGTAAGCCCGGGGCAGGTCCGCATTTAGATGCACGAGGGCGGCGTTGGCCCGCAGCCAGGGCACGTCCTGGGCGTGCAACGGAGCCTGCGCCAGCACCAGCGCGAGGGCACGCCGCGGATCGCCGGCAAGTTTGGCCAGCGGGATTTCGAGCTCGGCGTCGGCCACGCGCTTCGTCTCGTCCAGGGCACGCACGGCGTCGATCTGGCGCAGGGCATGGTGGGCGTCGCCGATTTTGCGCAGCTGCGCCGCGAGCTGGGCGTAGGTTTGCAGCAGTTCCGGATAGTTGTCCCCAAACCCCTCGGAAATCCCGGCGAGCGCCGCGCGTCCCTCGGGCGAGAGGCCCGATCCGCCGTCGGCCCCGAATTGCTTCCGCCACGCCGCGAGGCGCTGCCGGGGAGCAAACAGGACCTGCCGCAGGATGATCAACCGGGCTTCGTCGAATTCCGGACGGTCGGGAAACACCGCGAGTCGCTCCGCCACATTGCCTGGGGAAATGTCGGTCCCGGCGGAAGGCAGCTCGGACACACGCCGCCAGACCGCAACCTCGTCTTCGGAAAGGCGCGCCGACTTCGTGTCTCTGAGCAAAGTAGGTTCATCCTCATCCCATCGTCTTGCGCCGTAGGCTAAAAGAGCACGCAGGAACGAGCGGTTCCGCTGGTATTCCAAATGCCGCTGGATCACCGCCGATTGGTATTCATCTTCGCCGTCGTAAAATTCGGCAATGGAGCAGGCGAGAATCACGAAACGGCGGTGATAGCCCGGCTTGGCCTGCGCCACCTTGTTCGTCGCGTCCTCGATCCGCCGCCGGGCGGTGAGGAACAGATTATCCGCGTCGGGGTGCAGCGGCCCGAGCTGGCGCCAGCGCAGGAAGGCATCGAGCGCCAGCAGGTAATGCGCCGCGGGATGGTCGCTATCGAGGCGTTGATAGCCTTTGACCAACCTCAGGGCCTGCTCGCGCTCCCCCTGAAAAAGCCAGGCCACCCCGCCGATCCACACCAGGTTGACCTCCCCCGGGGCGGGATCGCCCGCCTGCTCCATGAACCGGATGGTCGCCGCCGTGTCGCCCGCGTCGTGGGCTGCGAGCGCGAGCTTGGTGTAGTAGCCGTAGGGCGTAAGCCCGGCGGGCGCGGGCGGAATTTCTCCCTTGAGCAACTCCGCCAAAGCCGCGTCGTCCCCGAGCGCGGCCGCTTCCTGCACCTGCTCAAACCACGGGACGGGCGCTGCCTCCGCGGCCACAGCCGGTGCGGAAAGACTGCTGAAGCCGACGAGCAGACAGAGGATGGAGAATTGACGCATGGGCGGAGCCGCGAGATGGCCTCTTCAGACTTGGGCCGCACCGTCGGACGTCAAACCCACCGCCTGATCCCGGCCTGCGTGTTGTTACGTAGTCACGATGATGCCATCCGGCACAGGCGCGCCATCCGCGGGCCATGGCCCGGTCACGCTCCCGCGCTTTCGAGGAACCGGCAGTCGAAGCCACGGAACTGGACGCACTCCTGCCATGGTATCGAGCCAGGGCCCAGGCGCGCAGGGCCCCAGGGACTCAAGCACGATAGCCGTGTCACTTCGCGGCCATTCGCGGCTAATGCCCCTTCGGTCCGTCCTCCGCCTTCCGTCCTCAGGTTTGCTCCTTCGCCCGCCTACAGGTCGCCCGACTCAGTCGGCCTCCGGCCATGGCTTCGCCATGCCATCTTCGTGCCGCCGCGCTCCGTCAGGTTTCCCTGAGGATCTTCCCCATCGCCCTGCCCTTGGCCAGTTCGTCCACGAGCTTGTCGAGGTAGCGGATCTCCCGCATGAGCGGGTCCTCGATCTCCTCCACGCGATAACCGCAGATGAGACCGGTGATGAGCTTCCGCTTCGGGTTCAGCTTTGGCGCGTCCGCGAAGAAGGTCTCGAAGTCGGTCTGCGCCTTGAGCTGCTTCTCGAGTCCCTTCGCCGTGTAGCCCGTCAGCCAGCGGATGATCTCGTCCACCTCGGCCTTCGTCCGGCCTTTCTTCTCCGCCTTGGCGACCAGGAAGGGATAGACGTTGGCAAAAGGCATGGTGAAGATGCGGTGCTTCTTGGGGACCGGGGCCTTGGGCATGGACGCAAGCTTAGCCACCGATGCCTTGGGGCCGAGGAAAAACACGATCCGGTTTAACCACGGATGGCAGGATGAATACGGATCCGCCCTGAATTTCCGGTGGTTGATTCATCCGTGTCGATGCCTGCCATCCGTGGTTAACCCTGCCTTGGTCCGAGTCATTGGTGTGTTTCGTGTATTTAGGGGTGAATCCTGTCTTGGTCGGAAGGTGGCGGAATCTTGAGGTGTCATTTCGGCCAATTCCCGCTAGGGAGCTCGGGCATGTCCAATCCTCCACCGGATTGCCTGCGCTGCGGAGCCTGCTGCTTCTCGCGAGCGGAGCGTTTCGTGCGGGTGACGGGAGCCGACTGGACGCGCCTCGGCGATGCGGCCGAGCGCGTTGCGCACTTTATCGGCCAGGGCAACGAGGCCTTCATGAGGATGACCGCCGGCCACTGCATCGCCTTGGAAGTGCGCCCCGGAACCGGCGCCGATGAAGAGCCGGAATACATCTGCACGCTCTACGACCGCCGCCCGCAGATCTGTCGCGACCTCGCCCGCGGCTCCCCGGAGTGCGAAGGCGAGCGCGCGGTGAAGACGGGCTGATGGCGGGCAAGCCTCGTCGGGAGCAAAAGATTGGAAGGTAGCAAATTGGACCTCCAAAGAACATCATGCCAAGGACATCCTTAACGGCACCTTACCCAGCGCTCTTTGGCACTCGCTCCCAAAAAAGCTTTATACAACTTGGCTACCAGTCCCGGCTAGAGAGCGAGTTATCCCTAAATACCCAAATTTACCAACCGATTTGCTTAGGGATGCATCTTTCCCCCTTCACTTTTCAAACCGCCGGGGTGCAGCAGATCCGCCGATGAATGCTTCCCGTGTTTGGCTGCTGGGCGCCGCCTTGGCTTGGATTCCATGCATCGCGCCTGCACAGGTGATTCGCATCGCGCATACCAACACTCATCGCGGCTTCGTCCAGCAACTGAAGCTGGCAGCCGAGCGCTGCAATGTGGCGATCTCCGTGGAGTTCGTCGATACGGTGGTCCTGAACGAGACCATTCTCCGGCGGGCGAGCGCCAACCAGTGCCCGGATGCGGTCATCATCTCGGCTGACAACCTGGCCAAGGAGGCGCTGGCCTTCAGCCCGATCTCGCGCGAACTGTTGTCACCCGACCTCAGCGAACGCACCCTCGCCCTCGCGACCCAGCAGGGTCGCATCCACGGCATCCCGCTCATTTGCGGCAACCACCTGATGCTTATCTACAACAAGGCCAAGGTGGCTGAACCCAAACGCATCTTGGAGGACTTTCCGGCACCGACGACCGAGGGCCGTCACGCGATCGTTTGGAATCATGCGGCCATGTATTACTTCTGGCCCTTCGTCCTGGCTTTCGATGGAGATCCCCTCGGGCCGGACCGGCTAAATATGGACAATCCTGGTTTGAGACAGGCACTCGGCGCCTATGTCTAGGCCGGGCGGCGGTTGAAATTG
>JAUPWC010000655.1 GCA_030916665.1 Verrucomicrobiota bacterium | reverse complement strand
TTGGTCGCCGTCGAGAAAGTGGGGCGCGGCGAGCGTGTTGCCCTGCTTGATTTCCGCCGTGGCGTAATCGTGCAGGATCATGTTCATGCGGGCGAGGCCGGCGGTGGCGTTGTCCTTCTCCTGCCCGTAGAGGGTGACCTTCACGGCCTTACCGCCGTGGCGGGCCTCGTCGCCGATCTTGAGCAGCAGCGAGCCCGAGCCGCAGGTGGGGTCATAGACGGTGGTCTTGTTGGTGGTGGCGGCGGTGCGGATGCCGAGCACCTGGGCGATGACGCGGCTGACCTCGGCGGGGGTGTAGAACTGGCCCTTGCTCTTGCCACTCTCCGTGGCGAAGTGCCGCATGAGATATTCGTAGGCATCGCCAAGCAGGTCGTCGCCGTCGGCGCGGTTGCGCGAGAAGTCGAGGGCGGGCTCTTCGAAGATGGCGATGAGATCGGTGAGGCGGTCCACCATCTCCTTGCCCGAGCCGAGCTTGGTGGCGTCGTAGAAGTCCACGCCGCCGAAGGAGAGAGTGTTCTCCTTTTCCAGCGGGGCGATGATGCGCTTGTTGATCTGGTCGCCGATGTCGGACTTGCCCTTGAGCGCGACGAGGTCGGCGAAGCTCGCGCCCTTGGGCACGGTGATGGGGGCGTAGGGCTGGCCGGCGTATTTGTCGCTGACGTATTTGATAAAGAGCAGGACGAGGACATAGTCCTTGTACTGGCTGGCATCCATGCCGCCCCGCAGCGCGTCGCAACCGGCCCAGAGAGAGGAGTAGAGTTCGGACTTCTTAATGGCCATGAGCTAAAGCAGGACAGCGGGAAGCGGGAATGCCCGCAAGCGCGGACGGCTATCAGGTGCGATCAAATGCTATCAGCCGGAGGACGCCGGTACGTCCGCCGTCGTTCCTTGCAGAGGGGAACTTTGGCGAGATAGATGGCCCGGAAGAAAACTAGGCGGGGGCGGCTGCGCTGCGCCAGTCTCAAGTGGGGAGTTGAAGTTGAAGCAAACCGCGGCTCATCCGGAGGATTCGCCCTACCTTTGAAGGCCGGCCGGTGCGGAGGCCGTCCCTCCCGCAATCGCGGGACTGATAGTCCCGCCTCCAACAAACAGAAAGGGCGCCGGTCGGCGCCCTGGACTTCACTTCAACTTAAACTTCCGACTTCAACTGACCCCACTGGCCACTCAGCGATGTCCCCGATAGCTCCGGTAGCCGCGATAATGGCTGTGCCCGCGCCAATAATGCCCGTGGCTGTGGTGGCCGGTCACGTAGCCGATGCCGAGGCCGAGGGTCAGGGGGAGCCAGAAGTCTTCGCGCTCGCGGTAAACCACGCGGGTGCGGGGCTCGCGCTCGACGTAGATGATCTCGGGGTCGTCCTTCACCACGACCGTCGTGGTGTCGCCACTGGTGTAAACGGCGGAGGACGGCGGCTGGACGCGGGCGACGACCCGGTCGCTGGCGCGGACGCTGCCGAGCTTGGCGTAGCCGAGCGTGGCGGTGTGGCCGTCGGGATACTTGTAGGTGACGACGACCCGGTCAGCGGTGTGGTCGAGACGGAGAACCTCAAGGCCGTTGGCCTTGGCATCGGCCATCAGTTCGGCCGGCTCGGGCAGGAAGCTCAGATAAACGTAGTGGTCGGGCTCGGGGATCTTGGCGCCGGCCGGGACGTCGTCGGCGCGGGCCGCCAGGCCGGAGCCCAGCGCGAGGCAGAGGGTGAACAGGGGAAGCTTTTTCATGGGAACAGCGACTGAGACGGTATGGACCGGGGGTTTATTCAAATGTTTCCCGGGAAAAGGAAGGAGGGACAAAGGACCAGGGACTACAAACCACCGACGACAGACCACGGACTACAGACTGCTGACCCGGGACGAGGGACCAAGGGAATAATCCAAGGCTATCGTGGTGGAGCGACCTGCTCCGCAGGGCGCTTCCTTCCGCAGCGGACGCATTCAGCGTGTTGATCGAAGCAAGCGCGTTGAGGGGCAACGCGCTCCACCACAAGGCGGGGTTGCTTCGCCATCTCCGCCAGGCCTCCGTCGGAGACCCCGCCCTACCCCAAGGCGACCGGGACGAGGGCGTCCCGGCTCCAGTTCAAGGCAGGGCGTGCACGAGGCACGCCCTTACATGTTTAGGCCAAAGAAAAAGGGCGCCTCACGACGCCCTTGGTTTCGGTGTGTTCCGTGTGTTCCGTGGGCGGTCAGACCTTCGGAAATTTTACCCACTTGGCGCCGGCCTTGGACGACTTCACCACGGTTTCGATGAAGGCCATGCCTTCGACGCCGTCGGTGATCGTGGGGAAATCCACGTCGGCCGGGATCGGCTGGCCGGAGACCTCGGCGCGGATGGCGCGGAAGGCTTCCTTGTAGATGTTGCCGAAGGCCTCGAGGTAACCCTCGGGGTGGCCGGAGGGCGTGCGGGTGACGGCGCCGGCGGCCTTGCCGACGTAGCCGTTGCCGCGACCCCAGATCTCCGTGGGCTTGTCGGGGTATTTCACGAGCAGCTGGTTCGGGTGCTCCTGGTGCCACTCGAGCCCGGCCTTGGTGCCATAGACGCGGAGGTTGAGCGCGTTCTCCTCGCCCACGCTGATCTGCGAGGCGTGGATGATGCCCTTGGCGCCGCCCTTGAAGCGGACGAGGATGTTGCCGTCGTCGTCGAGGGCGCGGCCCTTGACGAAGGTCGTGAGGTCGGCGCACAGCGAGTCGATGTGCAGGCCGGTGACGTAGCGGGCGAGGTTCTCGGCGTGCGTGCCGATGTCGCCGATGCAGCCGGCGGCGCCGGAGCGCTTCGGGTCGGTGCGCCAGCCGGCCTGCTTCTGGCCGGTCTTCTCGAGAAGCGTGCTGAGCCAGCCCTGCGGATACTCGGCCACGACCTTGCGGATCTCGCCGAGGGCGCCGGCCTGCACGAGCTCGCGCGCCTGCTTCACCATGGCGTTGCCGGTGTAGTTGTGGGTGAGGACGAAGACCTTCTTCGACTTCTTCACCACGGCCGCGAGTTTCTTCGCCTCGGCGAGGTTGAAGGTCACGGGCTTGTCGCACACGACGTTGAAGCCGGCCTCGAGGAAGAGCTTCGCGGGCGGGAAGTGCTGGTGGTTGGGCGTGACGATGACGATGAAGTCGAGGCGCTGGTCGGCCGGCAGCTTCGCCTCGGCCGCGGCCATTTCCTGGTAGCTGCCATAGACGCGGCTCGGGTCGAGGAAGAGGTCCTCGCCCGAGGCCTTGGAGCGGGCGGCGTCGCTGGAGAACGCGCCCGCGGTGAGGACGGCCTGGCCGTCCATGATGGCGGCGATGCGATGGACGCCGCCGATGAAGGCGCCGCGCCCGCCGCCGATCATGCCGTAACGAAGTTTGCGATTCATAGTTAGTAGCGAGTAGTGAGTAGCGGGTAGTGAGTAGGTAACAAACAGTGGCGGGTGGTCAGGAGTCGCCGCGCTCCATGCCGTTGATGTAGCCTTGGAGCAGGCGGGAAACTTCCTCGAGATCGGACTGAAGCGAGGTTGTATCGGCGTATTTCAAATCGTGGGCGAGGATCAATTGGTAGAGGCACTCATCGGCCGAACCCTGGGCAATGTTATAGAAGCGAAGCTTGTCCGGCTTCGTCCGCTTGCGAAAGCCCTCCACAAAGTTCGAAGGCACGCTGGCGGCCGCCCGGCGCAATTGGGAGGTGAGGCCGAAAAGCTCGTGCTTCGGAAATGATTCCGTCGCTGCGTAGATTGCGAGCGCAAAGGCATGGGCGCGTTGCCAAGCGATCACGTCGCGGAAGGACTGGGACTTGTCGGCCATGCTCGCTGCTCGCTACCCACTACTCGCTGCTTCCGGTTACTGATTTTCTTTATCAAAGGCCGCGTCGAAGGCGATCTGGCTGCGGGCAAAGTCGAGCTTGCGCAGGAAGGCGCAGGACTCGGCGGCGCCGTGCTCGCGGTCCATGCGGATGTCCTCCCACTCGACGGAGAGCGGGCCGGTGTAGTTGATGTCGTTGAGGGCGACGATGATCTCCTCGAAGTTGATGTCGCCGCGTCCGACCGAGCGGAAATCCCAGAAGCGGCCCGGGTTGCCGAAGGTCGTGTGGCCGCCGAAGACGCCGACGGTGCCGTCGCCGTGGCCCCACCACACGTCCTTCATGTGGGCGTGGAAGATGCGGGAGCCGAAGGTGCGGATGAACTTCACGTAGTCCACGCCCTGGTAGCCGAGGTGCGAGGGGTCGTAGTTGAAGCCGAAACGCTTGTGGCCCTTCACCGCCGCGATGGCGCGCTGGGCGCTGGCGATGTCGAACGCGATCTCGGTCGGATGGACCTCGAGGGCGAAGTTGGCGTTCTGCTTGTCGAACTCGGCGAGGATCGGGCCGAAGCGCTTGCCGAAGTCGGCGAAGCCGGCGTCCCAGTAGGCCTGCGAGGTCGGCGGGAAGGCGTAGATCGAGTGCCAGATGGAGGAGCCGGTGAAGCCGTTGACGACGACCGGGGCGCCTTTCTTGGCGCCGGGCTTGGCGTCGAAGAAACGGCGCGCGGCCTTGGCGGTAAGCGCCATTTTCTTCGCGGCCCGCTTGCGCACGCCCTCGGGCTCGCCGTCGCCCCAGACATCGGGCGGGAGGATGGCCTTGTGGCGCTCGTCGATCAGGTCGCAGATGGCCTGGCCGACGAGGTGGCTCGAGATCGCGAAGCAGGTGAGGTTGTTGTCGAGCAGGACCTCCCACTTCTCCTTGAGGTATTTGTCGGAGGAGGCGGCGGCATCGACGTCGAAGTGGTCGCCCCAGCAGGCGAGTTCGAGGCCGTCGTAACCGAGGCGCTTGGCCAGCGGGGCCAGCTTGACGAGAGGCAGATCGGCCCATTGGCCGGTGAAGAGGGTCACGGAGCGAGGCATGGGATTGGAGGCGTTGGTTGAGTTGGACTTTAAGCGCGAAAAGCGGCGCGAAACAAATGACCAAAGTAACAAGGACCAAGTAACAAGTATCAAGAAGAGGTCCGGCCCATTTCTTGTTACTTGTTACCTGTCACTTGCCACTTCCCGGCCGGCGCTCAATGCGCCGCGGCGGGGCTCTTCTTCTTCATCACGGCGATGAGGATGAAGATAACA
>JAUPWC010000654.1 GCA_030916665.1 Verrucomicrobiota bacterium | reverse complement strand
CCAACACCACGGCCGGATCAGCCTATGTGCGCCGCAACACGACCGCCGGCAACGCCAACAATTCCTCGGCGTGGTATGATCAGGGCACCAGCAGTGACTTCGAGGCGCCCTATGCCACCAGCTACGGTTCGCTGCTCCTGGGCAACAACCTCCTCCGCGGCTCGGACAACACCTTTGCCAACGGCACCGGCGTGAGCGAGGGCAACATCGAGCGCCTCGACTTTCTTTTCAGCGCTTCGGGCATCACCGCCTCCACGGCCACCTCGTTCGCCGTGTTCGACCGCGGCAGCATCACCCAACATGACAACGTGAAGATCGCCGTCATCACCGGCTGGGACTCGGTCAACAACCGCCCGAGCTCCTACGGCGGCACGCTCTTCGAGGTGACGCCCACTCACTACGGCTCGACCAACCTGACTTCGGACTTCACCTACAGCCTCTTCCGCTACGACAGCGGCGACAATCTCGGCAGCCCCTACTGGGACGACAACTCAGAGACCGGCACCCAGGGCATCGGCGGCGTCGCGGTTTCCATGGCCGACCTCGGCATCGTCGCCGGCACCACCATTTACGGCTATTCCCTCATGGCCGCCGACGTCACCAACGGCGGCAACATGGCCAACCTGGTGGACTGGACCAACACCACCTACTACTCGACCGGCACCTCCGGCTCCACCGGCGCCGGCGGCATCGACCTGTCGGCCGTCAACGGCGTGCTCTTCAACCGGAAAGTGCCCGAGCCCTCGACCTATGGAGCGATCCTGCTGAGCGCGACCGCCGCTTTTCTCGGCTGGCGCCGGCGCCGCAAGGTCAGCGCGCCAGCGGCTTGAGCAGCGCGAATTTTCCGCTCGCCGCCGGCTGGATGAATTTCCGGCGGAACAGGGCCACGCGGGCCTCCGCGCCCAAGGCTGCGGCAATCGCGGCTCCCACCGCCTCGTCGGCGATGCCATCGGCCACGTATTGAAATTCCCAGCGCTGCTCCGACACCTGCACCAGGCTCCAGTGCCAGCAGGCAAAACCGGCCGGCATGACCGCATCGATCTCATGGGCCGACACCACCGTGCCGTCGCCGCGGAAAAAGAGGTCCTTTTCTCGCCCGAGGATGCGGAAGCCGCCCGACGTGCGGCGCACGATGTCGCCGGTGTGGTAGCGCAGCAGCGGCATCGCCTCGCGGCCACGGGTTGTCACTTGGATCTGGAAAACCTCGTCCTCGCCGGCTGCCGGCCCTGAGCCTGTCGAAGGACGCCAGGGCGTAAGCTCGATGAATGCGTTGTCCTCCACGACGCGCAGGTTGTCCGCGAAGGCGTCGCCGACAAAAAGATAACCGGCCTCGGTCGAGCCGTAGAGGTCGACCTGCGCGGCGCCCGGGAAGGCCCCGGCGATGCGGGCGCTGTGCTGCCGGCTGGCCTTGCCGTAGGTGAGGATGACGGTCTCGACACTGGGCACCTGCACCTGTCGGCGCGCCAGGGCGCGTGCAAGCAGCGAGAGATAGACCGGCTCGCCCTCGATGACCTGCGGCTTCACCGCCTGCAGTTCACGAACGATGCGGTCCCATTCGCCCTCGGGAAACGCGAAGGGGTCGCTGGAGAGGTTCAGATAAACCGTGCCGTCGAAATAGCGGTGCGGAAACGGATGGTCCTCGTAGGGACAAAGGTTGCTTGAGCAGCCGACCGGCGCGAGGACGCACTTGCGGTAGGGCCGGTCGGTGTAGCGCGCGAGCACGGGATGCGCGAGGTAGGCGCGGCGCGTCTGCGCGTTCCACCAGCCGTCCTCCATGACCACGGTCATCGGGCCGCTCGTCGTGCCGGAGGTGTGTTCGTATTCAAACTGCTTCCGCGCGAAGCCGCGCTCGATCTCGGAGTAGTCGTGGAAAAAGGCCGTGTGGCCGCGCTGCACGATCTCCTGCTTCGTCAGCACGGGAATCTCGCGGTAGCACGACCAGTGCAACGGCTCGGTGTGCAGGGGAAAGCGCTGCTGGTAAAGCGGGCTGCGCCGGTAGATGGCGCGGACCTCCTGCTCAAGCGCCACCGGCACGCGGCCCGCCCCGGCTTCCCCGAGCGAGGCGCGGAGATTGGCGAAGGCGGGAGCGAGCGAGGCGGTTTCCATCAGCTGCGGGAGTGAAGCCGGAGGCCGCGGCAAGTCAAACGGCGCGCGGACGCAGCGCCTGCCAGTGTGGTTGGAAGAGCAGCAGGGCGTTCAGCACCATCGCGTGGGTGATGCCGCCCGCCGCCGCGAGTGCGAACACCTCGTCCACGGGCTTGGTGAGGATGTCGAACTCCTCGTCGGGGTCCCAGTCGAGCGCCGCCTCCCGGCGCGCGTTCTCCACGAGCACGAGATGGCAGCGGTTGCTCTGCATCGCCGGATTGGGATGCACCGAGCCGAGCAGCCGCGCGCCCGTGCCGACGAAGCCCGATTCCTCGCGCAGTTCGCGCACCCCGGCCGCGACCGGATCTTCGCCGGCATCGATCACACCGCCGGGAATCTCGAGCGAGAAATCATTGATGCCGTAGCGAAACTGACGCACGAGCACGAGCTGGCCGTCCGGGGTGAGCGCGATGACGTTCACCCAGTCCGGCGGATTGATCACGAAGAAATCCTGCTCCTTCGCGCGCTTCGGGTGCCGGTAGATCGCCTTCACCACGTCGAAAATGCGCGTCGTCGCGTGCGGTTCCTCACGGAGCTTCTGCCAGCGTTGGGGCGGACCGGGATTCTGCATGGAGAAAAAAATGCCTCCAAGACACGAGGTCCGGGAGGCATCAGGAAAGGATTTTCTAAAAATTACTTACGCGGAATGCGGATCTTCTGGCCGACGCGCAGCTTGGTCGGATCAAGGCCGGGATTCTCGGCCTCGATGGCGTCCATCTTGACCGCAAACTTGCGGGCGATCTTGGCGAAGGTGTCGCCGGAACCGACCGTGTAGGTGCCGTCGGCGTTCAGCACGCCGGTGGGGGCGGCACCGGCCTTGCCGGCGGGAGCGGCGGACCGGGCCTTCTGGGCTTCCTCGATCTTGGTGATCTGGCCGCGCATGACGCCCATCTGCTCGCCGACCTGGGTCAGGGCGTTCTGAACACCTTCGCGCAGACCGCGGAGATCGTTCTCCGTCTTGGCCGTGGCGGCGCGCAGATCACCCTCAATGGTTTCGATCCGCGCGATCTTCGGCATCTCGGCCTCGTGTGCGGTCACCATCTTTTGGACGGTGGAAAGTTTGACCAGGGCGACGATCGCGAGGATCAGGCCGAGGGCTCCGGCGATCACGCCTACGAGCGGAAGAACGCTGTTGGAGCTGCTGCTGTCACGGGAAAGAGTATCCATTTTTTAAGAGATTGAGGAGTCGTGTTTAGGCTGGGGTTTTAGGTGAGGCAAGAAGCATTTTATAACGCCGATCACCACGGTAGACCGGGCGCACAATCGGCCAAAGAAACCGGAGCCGAACCGCGCGACCGACATACCACCATTGACAGGGGCGCGGGCTGTCCCTCCCATCGTCAGGCTGTCAACGGGGTGTAGCTTAGCCTGGTAGAGCGCCTGGTTTGGGACCAGGAGGTCGTAGGTTCGAATCCTATCGCCCCGACCAGCAGCGGTGCGTCCGCAAAAAAAGCCCGCCGGTTCGGGCGGGCCTGAGGTGGAAACAGGACGTTTTGGTGCTCATAGCGCCGGTTTTCCGACCAGGAGGGTCGTGGAGCGCTGCGCCCAGATGCCGGTGGGATCGATCTTGCCGATTTCGGCCACCAGGCGGCTGACTTCGGTCGCGTTGCCCGCTTCGAGGGCGAGTGAGGCGAGATGGTAGGTGGCTTCGGCCCGGATTCCTTTGGGCAGAGCGGCTTCGACGCTGATCGCCTTAAAGGCGATCTCGGCGGAGGTCTTCTCGCCGGCGTTGAGCTGGCTCATCGCCGCACCTATCCGGGCGCGGCCAAGCACGGCGGCGTTGGTGAGACCGGAGACGGCTTTGTTGTAATTCTCAAGGGCCTGGCGGTAATCACCGGCGGCGTAGCGCTGGTCGGCAATCCGCAGAAGCGCGATCGCGGCGAGTCCGTGGCCCTCGTTGGCCTTGGCGAAAGCGGAGAGCTGCTCCGGTTTGTCGCCGGCGCGGGCGAACTCCGCCTGCACGGATTGCTCTCGCTCCGCCTGAATGTAGTGCCAGCCCTCGCGCCCGAGCACCACGAGCAGGGCCGCAGCGCAGGCGATCAGGATGAGGCGTCGGTTCTTCTCCCAAAAGGAATGCAGAGCCTCCTCGATGACGGGTTGGGCCGGGGCGGCGGCTTGGTCTGGGGTCTGGTGTCCGGCAGGCGGGGGGATGTTCATGGAGTCGGGCACATTGCGAAACCGCCCCCGGTGCCTCAAGGAAAAAGGCGGCGCCCCGGCCGTCGAGCCGGGCGCGGACGCTCAGTCGAAGACAACGGTCTTGTTGCCGTAAACCAGGATACGGTTTTCCAAGTGCCAGCGAAGGGCTTGCGCGAGGACGAGCTTTTCCAGGTCGCGCCCCTTGCGCACGAGATCCTCGACCCCGTGGCGGTGCGTCACGCGCACGACGTCCTGCTGGATGATGGGGCCGTCGTCGAGCACGGCGGTCGCATAGTGGGCGGTGGCGCCGATGAGCTTCACTCCGCGTTCGTGCGCCTGGTGGTAAGGTTTGCCGCCGGCGAAGGCCGGCAGGAACGAGTGGTGGATGTTGATGACCGGCTGGCCGCAATCGCGCAGAAAATCCGCCGAAAGCACCTGCATGTAACGCGCCAGCACGACGAACTCCGTGCCGGTGGCACGCAGGATCTCAAGCTGCTGGCGCTCGGCGTCGGGCTTCGTCGCAGCCGAGAGCGGGATGTGGTGGAACGGCAGGCCGTAGTGCTTCGCCGCCTCGGCCAGCACGGTGTGGTTCGACACCACACAGGCAAAATCGCCGGCGAACTCGCCCGCCTTCCAGCGGAGCACGAGGTCGTGGAAGCAGTGGTCCTCCTTCGAGACGAAGAGCGCGCCTTTGGGCCGGTGGGTGGAGACGGCGACCTTGGCGGACATGCCAAGCGACGCGGCGAAACCGTGCAGTTCCTCCGCCGCAGCCGCCGGGTTGCCGCCAGCGGGCACCCACTCGATACGCTGGAAGAACTCGCCGCCCTCCATGTCACGGTGCTGGTCGGCGTGCAGGATGTTGCCCTGCCGCGCGTAGATCCAGCCCGACGTCTTCGCCACCAGTCCGGGCTGATCCGGACCGTGTAGCAGAGCGACGAGCGTGACGGGGTGGCTCATGACAAGGGCGAAGGGCTCAGGTCACCGCGACGACACTGCCTTTGTATTGTTGCACGGGACGCACGTCCACGAGCTTGGCCCGCATCGCCTTGATGCCGTTGATCGAGGCCCGGACTCCGGTGATCGAGGTCATGATGCAGACGTTGTTGGCCCAGGCCGCGGCGCGGATGGCGTTCTCGTCGTGGCGCGGGATCATGCCGCGCGGCGTGTTGATCACGAAGGAGATTTCGCCGTTCTTGATCATGTCGATGCAGTTCGGCCGGCCCTCGAGGAGCTTGTTGACGTGCTGCACCTCGATGCCGTTTTCGCGCAGGAGCTTGGCGGTGCCGCTGGTCGAGCAGAGCGTGAAGCCGAGGGCGATAAACTCGCGCGCAAGGTCCACCGCCAGGGGCTTGTCGGAATCTTTCACGCTGAAGAACACCTTGCCCTTGAGCGGCAGGCCCGGCTTGGCGGCCATCTGGCTTTTCGCGAAGGCGATGCCGAGGTCGTCGTCGATGCCCATGACCTCGCCCGTTGAGCGCATCTCGGGGCTGAGCATGATCGCGGCGCCGGGGAAGCGGTTGAAGGGGAACACCGCCTCCTTCACGCACCAGTGTTTCGGCTGGATTTCCTTGGTGAAGCCGAGGTCTTTCAGTTTCGCGCCGGCCATGACGCGGGCGGCGAGCTTGGCCAGCGGGACGCCGATGGCCTTGGCCACGAAGGGCACCGTGCGCGACGCGCGCGGGTTGACCTCGAGCACGTAGAGCTGGCTGTCCTTGATGGCGAACTGGACGTTCATCAGGCCGACGACCTTGAGCGCTTTGGCGAGCGCGTAGGTCGCGGTGCGGATCTCGGCCTTCATCGCGACGGGCAGCGTGTGCGGCGGCATCACCATCGCGGCGTCGCCCGAGTGCACGCCGGCATACTCGATGTGTTCGAGCATGCCGCCGACGAGCGTGGTTTCGCCGTCGCTGATGCAGTCCACGTCCACCTCGATCGCGTCCTCGAGGAACTTGTCGATCAGCACGGGCTTGCCGGGCATCACGTCGAACACCTGGCGCACGACCTCCCTCAGCTCGGCTTCGCTGTAGAGGATGAACATGCCGCGGCCGCCGAGCACGAACGACGGGCGCACCAGCACCGGATAACCCAGCTCGGCCGCACAGGCGATGGCCTCGGGTTCCGACATGGCGGTGCGGCCGGCGGGCGACTTGAGCTTCACCTGCTCGAGCACGGCGGCGAAGAGCTTGCGGTCCTCGGCGGTGTCGATGCTTTCCGGCGAGGTGCCGATGATGTTCACGCCGCGGGCCTTCAGGGCGCTGGCGAGGTTGAGCGGGGTCTGTCCGCCAAATTGGGCGATGGCGCCGACGCAGCCCTCCTGCTCATAGACCTCGAGCACGTCCTCGAGCGTGAGCGGCTCGAAGTAGAGGCGGTCGGAGGTGTCGTAGTCGGTGGAGACGGTCTCGGGGTTCGAATTGATCATCACCGTTTCGAAGCCGGCCTGACGCAGCGCGAACGACGCATGCACGCAGCAGTAGTCGAACTCGATGCCCTGGCCGATGCGGTTCGGGCCGCCGCCGATGATCATGATCTTTTTCTTCTTCGACGGGATGATCTCGTTCTCATCGCCGTAGCTCGAGTAGTAATACGGCGTGAAGGCCTCGAATTCCGCAGCGCAGGTGTCCACGAGACGGAAGGTGGTGTTGACGCCTACCTGCTTCCGGTGCGCGCGCATCGTGTCGAAATCCGTCCTGAGGATATGCGCGAGCTGGGCATCGGAGAAACCAAACTGCTTGGCCCGGCGCAGCAACGGGGCCGGGAGGGTGGCGAGCGTGTGCCCGCGGACCGTCTCCTCCATCTCGTGGAGCTCGCGCAGCTGGTGCAGGAACCACGGATCGATCTTGGAGAGCTCGAAAATGTCGTCCACGGAGAGCCCCGCCTTGAAGGCCCAGCGCAGGTAATAGACGCGCTCGGCGTTGGGCGTGCCGAGTTTCTGGCGGATGGTGGCCTCGTCGGGCAGGTCGTCGCCGCCGTATTTGCCGCCGCCGCCGAAGCCGCGCGCGCCGGTCTCGAGCGAGCGCAGGCACTTCTGGAACGATTCCTTGAAGGTGCGGCCGATCGCCATGGCCTCGCCCACGGATTTCATGGCCGAGGTGAGCGTGGTGTTGGCGCCGGGGAACTTCTCGAACGTGAAGCGCGGGATCTTGGTGACGACGTAGTCGATCGTCGGCTCGAAGCTGGCGGGCGTGAGGCGCGTGATGTCGTTGCGCAGTTCGTCGAGCGTGTAGCCGACGGCGAGCTTGGCCGCGATCTTGGCGATCGGGAAGCCGGTGGCCTTCGACGCGAGCGCCGAGGAGCGCGACACGCGCGGGTTCATCTCGATCACGACCTGGCGGCCGGTCTTCGGGTCGATGGAAAACTGGATGTTCGAGCCGCCCGTCGCCACGCCGATCTCGCGGATGACGGCGAAGGAGGCGTCGCGCATCACCTCCAGTTCGTACTCCTTCCAGCCGATGATAGACTCTTCGACCAGTATCTCGCTGATCGGGCTGGCCGAGATGCCGCGCTCGGCTGTCTCTTCGAACTCTTCGTAGTTGTATGCGATGCCGCCGCCCGTGCCGCCGAGCGT
>JAUPWC010000653.1 GCA_030916665.1 Verrucomicrobiota bacterium | reverse complement strand
TCCTCGAAAATGACAGGGGGCAGCGCGGGCATGTCCTGTCAGCGTGCGCCCGGCGCCGCGTGCCGCAATCCCATACCTGCGGGGTCGGGTTCCGCCTATTTCTGGATCACAAACACCTGGAACTGCATCATCGGTGCGGCATGCGCGGAGGATGTGGCAATGGCCTTGCCGGTGGCGGTCTCAATGAGCGAAAGCGTGAAGGTGTCCTCGTCGCGCTCGGCCTTCAGGCGATAGTCGCGCACGGCGGGGATCACGAGGTCCACGTCTCCGGTGAACTCGCCTTCGTTGTCACCGAGCGCCACCACCAGCCGGTGGTGGCCGGGTTTCAGGCTTTCGCTGCTGGCGACGAGCGCGCCGTCGATCAGCTGGATTCGGCAGGCGATCTCCTTGCCGGTCGGCGCGGTCACGGCCTCGGGTGCCTGCACCTGCAGGGTCGCTCCCTTCTCCGGCGGCGGCGCGCTGGTCGGGGTCGTGCAACCCGCCAGGAACAACAGGCCGAGTGCGGCCAGCAGGCGTGTCAGCAGTCCGGCCAAGGCATCCGTGCGCGACAGGTTCATCCGGCCGATCAAGCCGTCCGCCGGGGAAAAGTCCACCCGGTTTCCCGTCACTTGCGTGTGAAAACGGCGTGAGCGGGTGCCTGTAGGTCGGGCTTTATGCCCGACTCGTGCGTGCCATGCCCTGCATGTCGGGGATAAACCCCGACCTACCCCAAGCTACGGGCAGCCCTCAGCGCACAAACAACCCGAGATCGATCGATTCGGCGATGATCCGGTAACCGTCGGCCGACAGATGCAGGTGGTCGCCGCCGTCGGTGGCGGCGCTGAGTTTAGAAGGGGTCTCCGGATCGCGGGCCACGGCATCGAAGTCGATCACGGCATCGAACCGTCCGCTGGTGCGGATCCAGGCGTTGACCGCCTGCCGGGCGGCTTCGCGCTCGGGAGTGTCGTAGCCCTTGAAACCGCCGAGCGGCATGATGGTGGCGCCATAGACCTTGATGCCCTGGTCGTGCGCGCGGGTGATCATCTGATCGTAGGCGGAAATCAGCTCCTGCGCGGTCTGCGCGACCGTCTCCGGCGACGAGGTGCCGAGGTCGTTCACGCCTTCGAGGATAATCAGCCATTTGACGCCGGGCTGGGCGATGATGTCGCGGTCGAAGCGCCGCAGCGCGCTCACACCGAGCCCGTCGCGCAGCACGCGGCCGCCGCCGACGCCGTGGTTCAGCACGGCCACGTCGGCCGTGCCGGGGTTGGCGCGCAGGCGCTGCGAGAGAATGTCGGGCCAGCGGTTGTTCTGGTTGTGAATCGAGCCGCGTCCGTCGGTGATCGAGTCGCCGAGGATGGCCACGGCCGCCGCCGGCCGCGTGGTCCACACGTCGAGGCTGCACATGAAATACCAGTGGTCCGTGCGCTTGGCCCCGGGCAGGTCGGCGGGATCGGGTGCCGCGCCGCCATAGGCGAAATACGAGGTCGTGCGCGAGCCCGGGTGACTCGTCACGTCGCTCGGCGAGGCCTTGGTCACGGTCGTGATGGCCACGTCGGCCATCGGCGCAAGCGGCAGGTCCACCGGATCGGAAATCACCGTCGCGCCGGGCTGGATCGTCACGGAGGCCATGCCGCGGAAGGTCAGTGCGCGGCTCGTGCCCGGCTGGATTTTCGCGTCGTCGAACCCGTCGGCCAGCGCCACGTGGGTGGCCTCGAGCGCCAGAGGGCCGTTGCCAAATTCGTTGGAGAAGCGCACCCGCAGCTTTTCCCCACCGATGGAGACGCGCAGCTTCTGGCGCACCGTGGCCTCCGTGAAACCGGGCTCCGGCGGCAGGTTGTTTTTCTCGGTGAGCTGCTGGCTCGTGGCCCAGGTGGCCACCCAGCGACCGCCGGGCTCCGTCGCGTTGAGCAACGCCAGCCCAAGGAGCCAGCCGACAAGAAGGAGTCGTTTCATGGGAAGGAGGGACACAGTGACCGGACACCGGCAGGGGAACACCGGTTTCACGCTTGTTGGGATAGGCCGTCCGGCTAGTTTGGCCACCGCAACCCCATTCTTACATGAGAACCACGCTCCTTGCCCTGATCCTGTCCCTCTCCGTCCTGACCGGCCTGCGCGCCGCAGAACTTTCCGCCGAAGACCGCGCCGCCGGCCTCGCCCACCTCGAGAAGACCCGCGCCGGTGTGATCGCCGCCGCCGAGGGCCTGTCGGAGGCCCAGCTGAACTTCAAAACCGCACCCGAAAAGTGGTCTGTGGCGCAAGTGCTGGAGCACATCGCCTCCGCCGAGGACATGCTCATGGGCCTCGTCACCGGCCAGGTGATGAAAGCGCCGCCGCCCGCCGAAGGCACGGACTTCAAGGCGACCGACCAACTCATCCTGAAGGCGATTCCGGATCGCAGTCAGAAGCAAAGCGCCCCCGAGCCGCTGATCCCCACGAATCGCTACGGTTCATCGGCGGAGGCGGTGAAACACTTCGGTGAAAGCCGCGCCAAGACCCTCGCGCTGATGAAGGAGTCCAACGAACTCCGCGGCCACGCGTTCGACAGCCCCCTGGGTAAACTCGACGCCTACCAGTGGCTCCTCTTCATCTCCGCCCACACCGAGCGCCACACCAAGCAGATCCTCGAGGTGAAGGCGGATTCGGGGTTTCCAAAGTCGTAATCAAGGCGTAGGCTTCAAGCGCCCATGGATCGCTTCGGGAAATCGCACTGCACGCCGCTGTCTCTGCGGCGGTTGCGAGGGACCTCGGGCGATGAAGCCTGGGAACCGACAAACACTTTCTCAATCCGCCTGTCGGGTCATCCTCTTCTCCAGCGATCGTATGGATTTCAGCAAGCGCCGGGCGTTATTCGGGCTATTTAACAGGTAGGAGGTCTCGCGCTCAGGATCATGCCGGCGGGAGATATTCGCGCATCCTTTGCGCAGACGACGCATGGTTTTCATGCAGCGAGAACATAAACGAAGGCCGATTTCTCGGCAAGATTTGGAGCGAAAGCGGGAGGGCTCCTTTGCCTTGTCGCTCCGGGTTATCCAAGCTGGCATTGATCAGCCCGCGCGGAGCGCGGGCTCCACCCTCAACGACTGGGCGGAAGCTTGTCCTGTCGCGAGCAAGCTCGCTCCCGCGTAATCAATAGACCGTTTGCAGCAGAGAGGGCGGCCGCTCCTTTAGTGTGTTCCGTGTGTTTCGTGGTGACCTGCTGCTCGATCAGCCCTTGCCCGCCAAGCGCAGCGCGCCGTAGCCGGCGCGCTCGGGGCGGGTGAGCATCGCGTTGGCCGCGGCGTCGTTGACGAAGCGCTCGGCCTTCGCGTCCCACGTGAGCGGGCGGGCGGTCTTCATCGCGATCCAACTGAGGATGCAGGCGGTGTTGGAATAGTGGGCCATGCTGGCGGGCGAGAGCGGCGTGGCGCGGCTCTTCACGCACTCGAGCCAGTTCTTGTGGTGCGAGGTGTTCGCCGGGAAGGCCACTTTCACGCCGGCCGGGTCGAGCAGCTTCGGGTCGCTGGCGGCGAGCCAGTGCAGCTTGCCGGGCGTGTTGCTCTTCGGGTCGCTCGCGGTGGCACCTTCGTCGCGGGCCACGAAGATCCAGCCCTCGTCGCCAATGAATTTGACACCGTTCTGCAGTTCGTCGGACACGCGCATCTGCACGCCGCCGAGATAGGTGAGGTGGACGTTGTATTTGCCGTGGACGTTCCAGATGGAGTTGGCCGGAAACTCACCCCGGCCCTCGATCTTCGAGGGACCGCCGTGCTCCTGATCCATGCCCCAGTGCGCGACATCGAAGTGGTGCGCGCCCCACCCCGTGATCATGCCGAGGCAGTAGGCGTCGTTGCGCAGCCAGCCCGGACGCGAGCCGACCTCGGTCTGCGAATGCACGCGCTGCTCCGTGTAATACACTTCGGGCGTGGGCCCGAGCCAGGCATCGTAATTGAGGTTGGCCGGGACCGGCTGCACCGGATCGTCGGGCTTGGTCGGGTCGATAGGCAGGCCGATCTCGACCTGCTGGAGCCGGCCAACGCGGCCGCTGCGGACAAACTCGCAGGCTTTGCGGAACTGCTCGTGCGGATTCCAGGAGCGCTGCTGGCTGCCGATCTGCATGATGCGTCCGCTCTTCGCGACAGCGTCGCGCAGGATCACGCTCTCGGCGTGGGTCATCGTGAACGGCTTCTGCAGATAGACATCCTTGCCCGCGAGCACCGCGCGCAACGCCGGCTCGGCGTGCTGGTGGTCGGGCGTGCTGATCACGACCGCGTCGATGTCGGCGCGTGCGAGCAGCTCCTGGTAGTCGGTGTAGGTCGCAATCTCGGGCGCGGTCAGCCGGTTGTCGCGGTAGAATTTCTCCACCCAGGCCTTGCCTCCGGCGACGCGCTTGGTGTCGAGGTCGCACACGGCCACAACATCGGCGAGGCCGGAGCGCAGCACGCCGGGCAGGTCGTGCCCGATCGCGATGCGGCCGCAGCCGATCTGGCCCACGCGGATGCGGTTGCTGGGCGCGGCGGCGCCGAACAGGCGGGACGGCACGATCAGCGGAACGGTGAACAAGGCGGCCGCACCGGCGGCGGTGCGCACGAACTGGCGGCGGGAGACGGGGGTGGTCATGGGACGGCGGGGTAAAGGCTGGTTAACCACAGATGAACACAGATAGACACAGATTATTCGGACGATGCCGAGGCCTATCGAGTTGAACAGTCAAGCAGGGGGAACGAATGGGGAGGGCTCGCGTCCCTGCGAGCCGGTTCGGACAGAGCCAGCGGCCCACAGGGACGCGGGCCCTCCAGCTTCGATTCATCCGTGTGCATCTGTGTCCATCTGTGGTTAAGACGGATGGCGCCGGTCACCTGATGTTGTCGGAGTTGCTGACGAAGGCCACGCGTGTGCTGTCCGGTGACCACGAAGGGACGTTGATCGTGCCCTGACCGCCAAAGACGTAGGCGATGACGCGCGGCTTGCCGCCCTCGATGGGCATAAGGCGCAGGTAAACGTGCTTGTAGTAGGGGTGGTCCTCGGGGCGCACATCCTGGCCGTAGGAGATCATGACGATCCATTTTCCGTCGGGCGAGATGTGCGGGAACCAGTTGTTGAACTCGTCGTTCGTGACCTGTTCCTGCTGCGCGCCGTTGGGGCGCATGCGCCAGATCTGCATGAGGCCGCTGCGGGTGGAGTTGTAATAGATCCAGCGGCCGTCGGGCGTGTATTCCGGGCCGTCGCTCAACGGGCCCTCGCTCGTCAGGCGGACTTCCTCCCCGCCGTCGGCGGAGATGCGGTAGATGTCGTATTTGTCGGACTTCTGGTCGGGGCTGTGCTTGCGCCCGCCGGTGTAGACGAGCCACTTGCCGTCGGGCGACCAGCCGTGGAAATACGACGGCGACTTCGGCGTGACGCGCACCGGCTCGCCGCCGGTCGAGGGCAGCTTGTAGATGACGGAGCGGCCGTTGTCCTCGCCCGGCGTGTGGATGCTCACGCCGAGCTGTTTGCCGTCGAAGGTCAGGACGTGGTCGTTGTTGTTGCGGCCGATGGTGCCGGTGGAGAGGTCGCCGACCTGCTTCGTGACGAGGTCGAAGGTCTTGAGCTGGCCGCGATCGGGGCCCTGACCGCTGACGTTGACGATGAGCGTGCGGCCGTCGGGCTTCCAATTGGGCGCCTCGAACTGCACGGGCGAACTGTGGACGATCTCGAGCTTGCCGGTGTGGACGTTGAGAATCTCGAGGTGCGCGCCGATGTAGTCGCGGTAGGGCACGTAGCCGGCCTTGGGCGGCTGGATGATGCGCACGTCCTTGAAGATGACCTCCTCCTTCGCCTTGGCGTTGTGCGAGCAGAGGAACAGTCCGACGAGCGGCTCCTCGCCGAGATCGAAGTCGGCGAGCGTCTGGGTCACGAACGGTTCGCCGTAGCGGGCGGACGAGAAGAT
This sequence comes from Verrucomicrobiota bacterium, assembly GCA_030916665.1. Classification (GTDB taxonomy): domain Bacteria; phylum Verrucomicrobiota; class Verrucomicrobiia; order Opitutales; family Opitutaceae; genus Lacunisphaera. Next base: position 1,248 of record JAUPWC010000653.1, on the reverse strand, counting down.
CCAGGTGTTGCCGCGGCGTTCGAGCTGCACGACATCGCCGCCGGTCAGCGGCAGCACGACCTGCTCGGTGATGGCGCCCTTCTCGCGGCGGAACTGGAGCGAGGTGAGGCCGTCGCCCGCATGCACGCAGGCGTCCACGTAGGCGGAGTCGTGGTCGAGCGACTTGCGCGCGATCCAGCCGGCTTTGCGGTGCGGGTCCACGCCCTGGCCGATCCACTCGACGCGGGCGCGGACGATGAAGTCGCCCTTGAGCTTGTTCCAAGCGAACTGGAACTGGTCGGTCGCGCCCCACATGTTGATGCCGCCGGCGCTCATGCGGTAATGCTGGACCGAGGGGTCGTAGGTGGTCGAGCCGGCGATCTCGGGCGCGCCGACGTCAGCGGCGTCGGCAAACTGCCCGACCGGAGCGGCGGACAAGTGAAGGGTGCAAACGAGGAGACCGGCCAGCAGGCCGGCAAGACGGGGTGGTTTCATGGCGGGGGTAACGGGGTGCGGGCAACGGTGGCAGACCTAAACCACCCCGCCCCGTTTCGCCAATTTTATGGCAGGGATATCCGGTCGATCAATGGACCGGGAGATGCCGACCTCGGAAGGCTCGCGTCCCTGCGAGCCGCTGTTCCTGTGGGCAGCGCGCTTGCGCGCGCCTCTTCGGAGCGCCCGCAAGCGGGCTGCCCACAAAAACCCTTTTCCGCAGCTCAAAACCCCATGCTCACGCCGCCGTCCACGGGCAGCACCGCGCCGGTGACGAACTTCGCGGCGGGCGAAGCCAGATAGACGGCCGCCCAGCCGACATCGGCGACGTCGCCGAGCTTCGCCATGGGCGTGCGGCTGATGATCTTGTTCTTGCGGGCCGGATCGCCGGCAAAGGCCTTGCGCGACATGTCGGTGTCAATCCAGCCGGGAGCAATGGCGTTCACGCGGATGCCGTCGGAGGAGAGTTCGGTGGAGAGCGTGCGCACCATCCCGAGCATGGCGGACTTGGCCGAGGCATAGGCCACGACGAGCGGGATGCCGAAGAGCGATGCCATCGAGGCGGTGAAGATGATCGAGCCGTGCTTGCGCTGGATCATGCCGGGCGCGACGAGCCGCGTGAGCTCGTGCGCGCCGATGATGTGCGTGTTCAGCACATCGAGGAACTCCTGCGGCGTGGTGTCCACGGCGGCCTTCTTGAGGTGCCGGCCGGCGTTGTTGACGAGACACGTGATGGGACCGTGCTCCTTGGTGATGCGCTGGACGAGCGCTCCGGTT
>JAUPWC010000652.1 GCA_030916665.1 Verrucomicrobiota bacterium | reverse complement strand
TTTGGGTTTGCCGGTAAAACTGCTTGGAGTTGCGGACCCCGGCCCGACAATCGGCCCTTCACATGAGCAATCCTGCTACAGCCACGGGCACGGCCGCCAAAGCGGGACTCACCATGGGTGCGCTGGGTGTGGTCTTCGGCGACATCGGCACGAGCCCGCTCTACGCCCTGCGCGAGTGCCTGCAGGCCCTGCCGGCGGACGAGCGCAGCGCCAGCATCCTCGGCGCCCTTTCGCTGGTATTCTGGGCCCTGGTGTTCGAGGTGACGTTCAAATACCTGATGTTCGTCATGCGAGCCGACAACCGCGGCGAAGGCGGCATTTTCGCCCTGCTGGCTCTGAGCCATGGTGAACGCCAGCGCACCCGCAAGGGAGACAGCTGGCTGATCATCCTCATCCTCTTCGGGGCCGCCCTGCTTTACGGCGACGGCGTCATCACGCCGGCCATCTCGGTGCTCGGCGCGGCGGAGGGATTGGAGAGCTTCAACCCCAATCTCGCCCAATACGTGCCGCTGATCGCTTGCGTGATCCTCGGCGGGCTCTTCCTCGTCCAATACAAGGGCACCAAGGCGATCGGCCGCATTTTCGGCCCGACCATGGTCGTGTGGTTTATCGTGCTCGGCGGGCTCGGCCTCTGGCATATCCTCCAGACACCGGCCGTGCTGGCCGCGATCAATCCGGTGCACGGCTTCCGCCTGCTGGCCGAGCACCCCGCCGATGCCACCGCCATTTTGGGCTCTGTCGTGCTGGTCATCACTGGTGCGGAGGCCCTTTACGCCGACATGGGCCACTTCGGCCGGAAATACATCGCCCGCGCCTGGTATTTCGGCGCCTTCCCCGGACTTGTGCTCAACTATTTCGGCCAGGGTGCCTGGGCCCTCTCCCACCCCGGCGACCCCACCAGCCCGTTCTTTGCGCTCGTGCCGGAAGGTCCCGCGCGGCTCCTGCTCACCGGTCTGTCCATCGTGGCTGCCGTCATCGCCAGCCAAGCCATGATCTCCGGCACCTTCTCGCTCACCCGCCAGGCCATCCAGCTCGGCTATTTCCCGCGCCTGCAGGTCAACTACACCAACCCCGACCAGTCGGGCCAGATCTACCTCCCCCTCGTCAACGGGGCTCTGGCCATCGGCTCGATCTGGACCGTCATCACCTTCAAGTCTTCCGACAACCTCGCCGCCGCCTACGGCATCGCCGTGACCGGCACGATGGTCGTCACGTCCATCGCCTACTACAGTGTGATGCGCCGCTACTGGCGCTGGCCGCTGCTTGGGGCTGCCTCGCTCGCGGCCGTGTTCCTGTTGGTCGACGGCGCGCTGTTTTATTCCAACCTGCACAAGATCGTGGACGGCGGCTGGTTCCCGCTCCTGGTGGCCCTCGGAATGATCGCCATCATGACCACATGGAAAAGGGGCAAGGAAGAGATCTTCCGTCGCATCTACGACAATGAGGTCACCGAGGACGAGCTCTGCAACGTGGCCGCCTCCGACCGCATCGTGCGGGTGCGCGGCAGCGCGATCTTCATGGCGGGCATTGCCCGCGGTACACCGCTGGTGCTGCTCCACCATGTGAAGGCCAACAAGGTCCTGCACGAAACCGTCGTGCTGCTGAGCGTCGTGACCGAGGAGGTGCCCTCCGTGCCCGACCTGGAACGGCTGGAGGTGCGCGAGATCGGCCAGGGACTGGGGGTGTGGCGCGTCATCGCCCGCTACGGCTACATGGAATCACCCGATGTCACCGCCCTCATGGAGCGGGTGCGCAGCGAGGGCGTGCCGGTGAAGCTCTCGGAAGCGACCTACTACTTCAACCGCGAGATGATCATCACGGGCGGTGACACCCGCCTCTGGCACTGGCAGAAGCGCCTGTATTCGCTGCTCAGCCGCAACGCCCGGCCGGTGCGCGACTACTACCGCCTGCCGCCGATGCAGATCATCGAGGTGGGCCTGCCGATCCAGCTGTAGCGCCGCGACGGGAGTTGGCCGGGGAAGCTCCTTCTTAACGCTTCCTTCATACTTCTTCCCTTCGAGGCGGCTTGCCCGGATGCGCCGGACGCACAACACTGCATCCCGCATGCGTTCCCTGATCCGCTCCCACCGCTTCCTCAGCCACTTCCCGGCGGCCCAGGGCGCCAAGATGGAGAAGCTGGTCCGCGTGGTGCGCTTTCCCCACCGCGCGGTGATCTTCGAGGAGGGCAGCGTCTCCGACTGCATCTATCTGGTGCTGACCGGCCGCGTGGCGCTCATGAAAAAATCCGCCGTCGGCACGACCCAGCTCATCGCCCACAAGGGGCCCGACGACTACTTCGGCGAACTCGGCGTGCTCGACGGCTCGCCCCGCAGCACGGCCGCCATCGCCGACGGCCCGGTCCAGCTCGGCCGGCTGGGCCAGCGGCAGTTCATCCAGCTGCTCTCCGAATCCTCCTGGCACACCGTGCTGCGGCTGTTCAGCCATGTGAGCGAGAACCTGCGCGCCACCAACGAGCGCTACGTGAGCGAGGTCATGCGGAAGGAAAAGATCACCCTGATCGGCGAGATGGCCAACTCGATGATCCACGACTTCCGCGCGCCCTTCTCCACCATCAAGCTCGCCACCGAACTCATCGCGAAGCGCAACCAGGCGCCGCAAAACCAGGAACTCTGCCGCATGATCCTGCGGCAGGTGGACCGCCTCGGCGGCATGGTGGAGGAGGTGCTCGATTTCGCCCGCGGCGAAACCCGCCTCAAGCAGCGGGCGGTGCCCTTGCAGGAATCCCTGCACCAGTTGCACGAGAACAACCTTGAGACGCTCGCCCGGGCCGGCATCCGCCTGACGGTCAAACCCACGCGGCTGGTCGTGTCCCTCGACTCCGACCGTTTCCAGCGCGTCATGCAAAACCTCGTGACCAACGCCCGTGAGGCGCTCACCGGCCGGCCCGGAGCCAAGGTGACGGTGTCCGCCAAACGCGATGGCCGCTTCGCCACGGTCAGCGTGGCCGACAACGGCCCCGGCATCCCGCGCGAGATCCGCGAAACCGTGTTCGAGCCCTTCGTCAGCCGCGGCAAAGCCAACGGCACCGGGCTCGGACTCGCCATCGCCCGCTCCGTGATCGACGCGCACGGCGGCAGCATCGAGTTCAAGACCTCGCGCCAGGGCACAACCTTCCTCGTGCGGGTGCCGCTGGCGTAGGCATTTGCTGGAGCCGGCCCGCTCTGGGGCCGTGTTCTCACCGGAGTCTTTCGTAGCCGCGCTTGAATCCCGCGAACGCGGGATGAAAGCGTGGTCAGGGAACGACCACCTTGTCGCTACGCTCCAACGCGGCTACAAGTCTTTCCTTACCCCAGCTTCGCCGCCACGGCGGCGAACATCTCCTTGCGCCACGCCGCATCACGACGGCGGTCGGTGCGCAACTCCAGCACGCGCACGCCGCGCTTCGGCAGCTTGGCCACCGCGCGCGCCAGCTGCACGGCGGATTGCACCACGCGGTGCGGCACGCCGTAGGTGGCGCAAAGTTGCGCAAAGTCCACGTTCTGCGGTGTGGCAAAAAACTCCTCGAACGGCGGCTCAAACAGCGCCACGGGCAGATGCCCGAAGATGCCGCCGCCGTTATTGTTGATCAGCACGACCGTCAGGCTGCCTTTGAACTTCGGCACCGTGAGAAACCCGTTCGTGTCGTGCAGCAGCGACAGATCGCCGGTCACGAGCACCGCGGGCGTGCCGCCGTGCGCGACACCCAGCGCGGTCGAGAGCGTGCCGTCGATGCCGTTGGCCCCGCGGTTGAAGAAAATCCGCTGCCCGCGGTTGCCCGCCGGCCAGAGATACTCCGCGTCGCGCACCGGCATGGAGCTGGCGAAGAAGCAGGGCGTGCCGGGCGGCAGATTCGCGGCCAGAATTCCCGGCCAGACCGGTTCAACGAAATCTTTTGCGGATTGCAGGGTCGCACTGAGCGCGCGGCCCACGCGGGCGTCGGCCCGGAGCCATTCCTTGGCGTAGCCGGACAAAGCGCGCCGGCCGCGGAAATTCCGTCCCCACTCCGCGGGATTCGCCGGCACCACCCGCGTGCGCAGGTGCAGGGCGTCCTCATTGGTCGTGCGGTCCGTGACCAGCATCACCTCCGGGTCGGCTTGCTGCAGCCAAGACCGCAGCACCTTGCTGGTCGGCCAGCCGCCGAGACAAATGACTTGGGTCGGACGCAACGCGGCGGCAACCCGGTCATTGCGGAGCAAGGTGTCGTAGTGCGCGACCACCGCCCCGGTGATCCGAGCCTGCGTGCGCACCGGCGAAAGGGCATCGGCCAGCACCGGCCAGCCCAAGGCGCGCGAAATGCGGCCGACGTTTTCAGCGAACTTCCCGCCCGGCGCCGCCTCATTCGGCCCGACGACGATCACGCCCCGCGGCTTGAAACGCAGCCCGGCCAGCGAACCCGTTGCCAGCGGTTCGACCGCCGGGTGAAGCCCGTCGAAGAAACCCCGCAGGTCCGCCGCCGTCGGAAGAATCACCTGATCGGGCAGCGGCACGAGCGGATCGCGGAACGGACAGTTGAGATGCACCGCACCGGCGGCGGGAAGCAACGTGCGCCTGACGGCATGGGTCACGGTCTGCCGCAGGTAGCGCAGCAGCGGCATCGTCGCCTGCGGCACGGCCAGCTCATGCTGAAAGTTCACGTAGTCGCCGTAAATTTTCACCTGATCGATGGTCTGGCCCGAATGGCAGTCGCGCAGTTCCGGCGGGCGGTCGGCCGTGAGCACCAGCAGCGGCACCCCGCTTTCGTGCGCCTCGACGATTGCCGGCAGGAAATTCGCCGCCGCCGTGCCGCTCGTGCAGACCAGCGCCACGGGCCGCCGGTGCTGCTTCGCCAGACCGAGTGCGAAAAAGGCCGCCGAGCGCTCGTCCAGCACCGGGATCGCCTCGATGCCGTCATGCCGGGCCAGCGCGAAGGTGAGAGGAGCCGAGCGCGAACCGGGCGAAATCACCGCCTGCCGCAGACCGCTCCGCACGAGGGTCTGCACGAGCACGCTGCACCAGAGGGTGTTGGTGTTGCGGAAATCGAGCGGGGTCATGGCGGAAGGAGAAACCACTAATGCGCACTAATGAACACTAATCTTTCCAGACCGATGGGAGCCTTGCGCCTCAGCTCTCCGTCAGCGCCCCGATCAGGGCCTTGAACTTCAGCTCGGTCTCGGCGAACTCCTTCTCGGGTTCCGAGCCGGCCACGATGCCCGCGCCGGCGTAGGCGGTGGCGGTGCGGCCGTCGATCAGCGCACTGCGCAAGCCCACGAAAAATTCGCCGCCGCCCCGGTGGTCCACCCAACCCTGCGGGCCGGCGTAGAGCCCGCGCGGAAAGGCTTCCAGACGGCGCATGGCCGCGAGCGCAGGCTCCTGCGGCGCACCGCCGACGGCGGGCGTCGGATGCAGGCGCGCCACGAGGTCGAGAATGTGAACTCCCGCCGGCAGGCCGGCGCTGACGGGCGTGTGCAAGTGATGCACGTTGGCGAGGCCGAGCAATCGCGGCTGCGCCGCGTGTTCAAGCTGCAGGCCGAGGTCCGCCAGGCGGCCGGCGATGGAGTCGAGCACCAGCCGGTGTTCGCGCAGGTCCTTCTCGCTGTGGAGGAGCGTCTGCGCGAAGAAGGCGTCCTCGCTCGCCGACTGTCCGCGCGGCGCCGATCCCGCCAACGCGGCCGTGTGCATGCGCCCACCGGCCACGCGCACCAGGCGCTCGGGCGACGCGCCGATGAAGCTCTGGCCTTTCCCGTTGGCGATGGAGAAGGAATAGCAGTCCGGGTAGCGCTGCCGCAGGTGGTTCAGCCCCCCCATCGGGTGAAACGCCTCGGCGGTCGTGTATTTGAGAGCGCGGGCGAGGACGACTTTCTGGTAGTCGCCGCGGACGATCTCGGTGAGCGCCTGCGCCACGGCCCGCTGATACGAACCGCTCCCGCCGATCTCCTCGGCCATGCGCGGAGCGGACGGACGATCCTTCTGCTTCGCCCGGCTGTAATCGAAGGCGCCGAACTTTGCGTGCGCGCGCCAGATACGGGCCGTGAGCATTTCCAACGGGGCGTCCGCCGTCACCAGCACGTTGGCCACGGCGACGGTGCTGTCGCCCATGCGGGCCACCTGCCAGCGCGGCACGAAGAGCCGGAGCGCAGGAAACGCCGCCCCGGAGACCGCCTCGTCGGCAAAGCCCGCGGCAAAGAAGAAATGCGGCCCGGCAAAGGGCTCGGCGAGCGGACCGACCGCGATCGTGTTGGCCAGCGCGGCGGCGATGAAGGCCTTGGCCTCGGCGAACCGACCGGGACCTTGCGTGACAAACTCCACCGCGACCTCGGCGCCCGCGACGCCGAA
>JAUPWC010000651.1 GCA_030916665.1 Verrucomicrobiota bacterium | reverse complement strand
GCTTCGCCTCGTCGTTGTAGTGGATCATCATCAGCGGCTCGCCCTGCTTGACCTGCGTGCCGACCTTCTTGATCTCCGAGACGCCGACGGCGTAGTCGATCTTGTTGTGGTGCGCGGGATCCTTGCCGGCGCCGAGGAGCGAGACGCCCTTGGCAATCATGGCGGCGTTGATCGTGTGCACGTAGCCACGCTTCGGAGCGGGCAGCTTGCGGATGTGACGGGCCGTCGGGAACTTTTCCGGATGATCGATGAACGACGTGTCGCCGCCCTGGGCGCGGATCATGTCCTTGAACTTCTCGAGCGCGGAGCCGTCGGTCAGGTGGCGCTGCACGGTCTGCTTGGCCGAGAGCGTCGAGCCGGCGACGCCGGCGAGGCGCACGATCTCCATGCCGAGCTTGAGCACGAGTTCCTTCATGTCCTCCGGACCCTCGCCCTTGAGGAGCGCGATGGCCTCCTTGAGTTCGAGCGCGGTGCCGACGGTGTCGCCGAGCGGCTGGTTCATGTCGGTGACGAGCGCGACGCAGCGGCGCTTCATCGAGCGGCCGACGCGGGTCATGGAGCGGGCGAGCTGCTTGGCCTGTTCAAGATCCTTGATGAAGGAGCCGTTGCCCCACTTCACGTCGATCACGAGGCCCTCGGCGCCCTCGGCGAGCTTCTTGGAAAGCACGCTGCCGGTGATGAGCGGGAGGCTCGGGATGGTGCCGGTCTCGAGGCGCAGGTCGTAGAAGATCTTGTCGGCCGGGGCGAGCTCGGCGCTCTGCTCGGCGATGGCGCCGCCGACGCGGGCGAGCTGATCCTGGAAGTGCTGGATCGACATGTGGCTCTTGAAGCCGGGGACGGCCGAGAGCTTTTCCAGCGTGGTGATGACAAACTCCTGCTCGACGCCGCACATCATCGGGACGACGACGCCGCTGGCCATGGCGAGCGGGGCGAGCACGAGGGCGGTTTTGTCGCCGACGCCGCCCGTGGAGTATTTGTCGATCTTCGGCTTGGCGATATGAGAAAGATCAATGACCTCACCGGACAGCATCATTTCCTCGGTGAGAATCGCCGTCTCCTGCGCCGACATGTTGGCGAAGAAAATCGCCATCAACAGGGCGGCCTGCTGGTGCTTGGGCATTTCCTCATCGAGCGTGGAATCGATGATGTAGCGGATTTCTTCCTGCGTGAATTCCTGGCCGTCGCGTTTCTTCTCAATCAACGAAGTAAACGACGGCTTGATGAACCGACGCGTGGGAATGGGACGTTTTCTCATGGAGGAGGACACTGGTGGTATTGGGCAAAAACGGCGCGTTGCGGCGCAAAGCTCGAAGAGGCAATGGTTTTTGACGATTTTGTCGAGCCTAAAAACCCGGTATGACCGCCAGTTATTCCCGGCAGTAGCGAGCCCAGCGGCTCCGTGGAGCCATGCCGGTGCACCCGCGAAAATGCTTCTTGCTCAGAGCCAAGCGCAATTCCTCAATCGCCCGATGTCTCTCCCGTTCAACGTCGCCGCCCACCTCGATACCCGCCTCCGGGCCGCCGCCGACCGTCTTGGTCTGGCGGGCCGGGGTTTCGATCCGGAAGTGCGCGTGGCCGACCCAGCGCACGGTGACTTCCAGGCCAACGGCGCCCTCGCCTTCGCCAAACGCGAAAAACAGAACCCCCGCGCGGTCGCCCAACAGATCGTGGATCAGGCGGCGGAACTGTCGGCTGATTTCGATCTCACGCTCGCCGGCCCGGGCTTCATCAACTTCCGGCTCAAGCCCGCCTCTCTCCTCGCCTGGATCGGCGCCCACGATTCCGAGGAACACCTGCGCACCGGCGCCTCCGCGGCGCACGCCAACCAGACCTGGGTCGTGGACTACTCCTCGCCCAACACCGCCAAGCAGATGCATGTCGGCCACCTGCGTTCGGCCGTCATCGGCGAGGCCATCTGCCGCCTGCTCGCATTCACCGGCGCGAAGGTCATCCGCGACAACCATCTCGGCGACTGGGGCACGCAGTTCGGCAAGCTCATCTACGCCTACAAGCGCTGGGTCGATGACGAGGCGCTGATGACCGACCCGATCGAGGAACTCGAGCGCCTCTACAAGCTCGGCCACGCCGCCACGCCCGAGGGCTCGCCCGAACTCGAGGAGGCCAAGCGCGAGCTCGTGAAACTCCAGACCGGCGACCCGCAAAATGTCGCGCTCTGGAAAAAATTCTCCGACGTCAGCCTCGCTGCCTTCCAGCAGATCTACGACCGCCTCGGCATCGTGTTCGACCACAACCTCGGCGAGTCGTTCTACAACGACAAGGTCGAGCGCGTCTATCGCGAGCTGACCGAGACCAAGCTTGCCGAGGACAGCGCCGGCGCGCTCGTGGTCTTCCACGACGAACACCCGCGTTTCAGCCGGAACGCCGAGCGACCGAATCCGTTCATGGTCCGCAAGGCCGACGGCGCGAGCGGCTACGCCTCCACCGACCTCGCCACCGCGCTCTACCGCACCGAGCACTTCAAGGCCGACGGCATCGTCGTCGTCACCGACTTCCGTCAGGGCGACCACTTCGAGCAGCTCTTCCTCACGGTGAAAAAATGGTTCGCCGCGAAAAGCTACCGCCTGCCCGAGCTGCACCACGTGACCTTCGGCGCCGTGACCGGCGAGGACGGCAAGGCCCTCAAGACCCGCGACGGCGGCGTGATCAAGCTCAAGGCCCTGCTCGACGAGGCCGAGGACCGCGCCTTCGCGCTCGTGTCGGCAAAGAATCCCGACCTGCCCGAGGAAGAGCGCCGCGAAATCGCGCGTGCCGTTGGCATCGGCTCCGTGCAATACGCCGACCTTTCGCAGAACCGCAGCAGCAACTACGTGTTCTCGTGGGACAAGATGCTCGCGCTCGACGGCAACACCGCGCCCTACCTGCTCTACGCCGTGGCCCGCGTGCGTTCCATTTTTCGCAAGGCGGAGCTCGATCCCGCGCAGCCTCCGGTCGCCGGGGCTACCGCGCCGGAAACCGCGCAGGAACTCGCGCTCGCCCGCAAGCTCGTGCAGTTCGCCGACGCCATCCAACTCGCCACCGCGCAGCTCCGTCCGCACTTCCTCTGCCTTTACCTCTTCGAGCTGGCCGGCGCCTACAGCGCCTTCTACGCCGCCGACAAGGTCATCGTGGACGACCCGGCGGTGCGCGCCCGCCGCCTGCTGCTGTGCCACCGCACGCTCATCACGCTTCAGACCGGCCTGCACCTGCTCGGCCTGCGCACGCTGGAGCGAATGTAACCCGGCAAAATCCCAAACGCCAAAGCGCCAAAGGCCAAAGCAGTTCGGTTGACGGCTTTGCTGTAGCGGCGGTCTGTGACCACCGATTGACACTCCGACGGCGGTCACAGACCGCCGCTACAGTTTTCCCTCTCGCATGGGGATATTCGGGAAAATTCTTGGGCTTGGCTACGACGGGTGTTCCGGCCCAAAGCGGCCACGGCTCAATTCAGCCTTTGGCTGGGGTTTGGACCTTTGGCGTTTGATCTTTTCTAAACCGACTTCGCTCTTGCCGCGCCCCGGCTGCCGCGCAACATGCCCACCATGGCCAACCAAGAGATTTACGTCCGCGGCGTGAACGACACCGAGGCCCGCGGCCCCTTCACGGTCGAGCAGCTCGTCTCCCTCGTCGAGGCCGGCCAGGTTACGCAGGAAACCTATTTCTACGACGCCACCACCGAGCAGTGGCTGCTCCTAACCGCCAACCCCGAGCTCAAGGCCGCCCTCTGGCCCGAGAAGAAGAAGATGGGTTTCAAGCACCACGAGTTCAAGGCGGTGAACCAGGAGAAGACCGACAGCGCCCCGCCGATCACCGTGCAGCAGTTCCTCGACGCCGCCGAGGGCAAGACCGAGGACACCAAGGGCAAGAAGGACAAGGGCGAGATCATGATGAACTCCGCCCAGTGGGGCACCCGCGCGGCCGGCCTCATCTCCATCGCCAGCGCCGTCGCCCTCGTGCTGCCCGGCATCGAGGGACTCACCTCCATGGATTTTGCCAAGATCATGCAGACGCCCGGCGTGATGCTGGGCGTGGTTGATCTGGTCATCGGCGTGCTGCTCTTCCTCGGTGTGATCCAGATCTATCCGTTTGTGCGCTTCCGCGCGGTGTTCGGCCTGGGCTTTCTCGGCTTCGTCTTCATGACGCAGGGCCAGCTCACGCCGATGATCGCGGTCGCCGCCGGTTCGGCCGGCCTGTATTTCTGCACGATCTTCCTGAGCTACGTGCCGCTGGCTGTGGCCGCTCTGCTCGGCCTGGGCGGCATGGCGATGCTGGCCACCATGTCCTACATTTGAGCGGCCACCGCGGCCTCTGCCCATGTCCGCCGCCGCCCTGTTCCAGCGCCTGCGCCGGCTGTGGCAGGAGGACATCTGGTCCGCCAGTTTTAGCCGTGAGCGCACCGCGCGCAACCGCGGCTACGCGCTGCTCCGCGTCCTCTCGATCACGATCTCCGGCCTGCATGAGCTGAAGGTCGCCACCCGCGCCGCCGCGCTCAGCTACAGCTCCCTGCTCGGCCTCGGCCCGCTCGTCGCCATCGCGGTGCTCATCTCGGGCTTCGCGCTGGGCAACCGCGACCCCGCCATCATGGCGCAGAGCCTCAACCGCGTGATCGGCTTCATCGCGCCGCAGGTCGCCCAATACGATCACACCCAGGAGGACGGCACCGTGGAACTCCGGCCCGTGACCGTCGGCGCCGACGGCCGGCCGGCGACCGCCGCACCCGCCGCCGACTCGGAGTTGGTGAAGCTTATCACGCAGTTCATCTCCAGCAGCCGCTCCGGCGCGGCCGGTGTCATCGGCGTCTTTGCACTGCTCATCATCGTGCTCCAGCTGTTCACCAGCATTGAAAACACGTTCAACGACATCTGGGGTGTGCGCCGCGGCCGCAGCTGGCTGACGCGCGTCATCTACTACTGGACCACCGTCACGCTCGGCGCGGTGCTGTTCTTCGCCTCCATCACGCTGCTCTCGGCCAGCGCCTTCATCAACGTCTTCAAGAACCTCACCGACAAGCTGCCGCTCGGCGAGCACCTGCTGGACCTCGTGACGTGGCTGCTGCCGTCGTCGTCGTTCCTGCTGCTGATGCTGCTGCTCATGCTGTTCTACCGCACGGTGCCGAACACCCGGGTGAAGTGGGGCGCCGCCCTGCTGGGCGCCATCATCGTCACCGGCCTGCTGTTCGCCAACAACTACGTCGCGTTCCTCTACCTCCAGGGCGTCTTCCGCACCAAGAGCCTCTACGGCTCCGTCGGCATCTTCCCCATCCTGATGGCGGGCCTCTACATCTTCTGGTTCTTCGTGCTTGTGGGCGGCCAGATCACCTACGCGGTGCAGAACGTGCGCTACCGCAGCAGCCAGACCGCGTGGCACAACCTCAACCACGCCACCCGCGAGAGCATGTCGCTCGTCGTGCTCCTGCTCGTGGCCCGGCGCTTCAAGGCCTGCGCTCCCGCCTGCTCCGTCACCGAGCTCGCCCATCTCATCCGCGTCCCCTCGCAGATCCTCAACGAGTCGCTCAACCGGCTCTGCGACCTCGGTCTGATCGACGAGCTGCCGCCCGCCGAAGGGGCCGACCCCAACGACCACCGCTACCAGCCCGCGCGCCCGCTCGACAAGATCACGCTCTCCGACTTCCGCGAGAAATTCGAGAACTACGGCGAAGCCCCCAGCGGCGGCCTGCTCGACCATGTCGATCCCGTGCTGGCCCACTACCACGCCAAGCTCGCCACCGGCATCCCCGCCGCCCTCGGCGACAAGACCCTCGACGACCTCATCGCCGAGCAGGAACCCAGCAAAAGCTACGCGCCCTTCCCCACGCCGGCGAAGTGAGCGGCTCGGGGCATTCTTGATCGGAATGATGTAGCGGCGGCCTATGACCGCCGTCGTGAGATCGGCGCTCACAGCGCGCCGCTACAGCCGGTTAGTCCACCCACCCGGGCGAGGGCGCCCCGGCTCCACTCTACGCCGGTGGTTTTCTCCGCGCTCTCCGCGACCTCCGCGTTTCAAATTGTCTTTGGATTGTTCCGTAAGCTGGCTCCTCCCGCGTTCCAGCCTTGCCCCATGCGTCACTCTCCGCAGGTTTTCGCCGATGCCCCGCCACCCCCGGCTCGCATTCCTCTCCCCTAGCCACGTTGGAGCCTTGCGACAGCTTGGTCTGCTCGTGATCGCGCTCCTCCTCGCCTGCGCCCCGCTCACCGCCGCTCCCACGCCCTTCGCCCGGCTGCAGCTCGGGCAAACCACGCTCGAGGTCGCGACCGTCGCCGGTGACTTGGTGGCCCCCTTCGACCTCGCGTGGGGACCCGACAACCACCTCTGGCTGACGCAGCTTGAGGGCAAAGTCTGGCGCTTCAACCCGGCGACCGGCGAACGCACCCTTGTCCTCGATCTGGCCGACCGAATCTTTCACCGCCGTTCGCACGGACTGCTGACGTTGGCGTTTCATCCGTGGTTCGCCACCGCGCCCTACGTTTATCTGCACTACGTCTATCAGGTGCCGACCCGCGGCGCGCAGGAGGTCGTGCGCTCGCGCGTGGTGCGCTGCCGCTGGGACGGCGCGCGGCTCGGCGAGCCCGAGACGATCTTCGACAATATCCCCGGCGCCTCCTACCACAACGGCTCGCGCCTCGCCTTCGGCCCCGACGGCAAGCTGTACGTCTCCACCGGCGACGCCGGTGATACGCCCGCCAGCCTCGATCCCGCCCGGCTCAGCGGAAAAATTCTCCGCCTCAACCCCGACGGCACGATCCCCGCCGACAACCCGAACCCGGGCAGCCCGGTCTGGACCCTCGGCCACCGCAACGTGCAGGGCTTGGCCTTCGCGGCCAACGGCCGCATCTATCTCTCCGACCACGGCGCCAACAACGACGACGAGATCAACCTGCTCGAACCCGGCCGTAACTACGGCTGGCCCACCATCGAGGGTTTCATCGACCGCCCGCACGAGATCGCCGCCGCGAAGGAGAGGCGTTTCACCGAACCCTTGCGCGCGTGGACACCGACCATCGCCACCGCCGGACTCGCCTACTACGACCACGCGGCCATCCCCGAGTGGCGCGGTCACCTCCTACTCGCTAACCTCAAGGGCCGCGCCCTGCGCGTGCTCCCGCTCAACGCTACCGGCGACGCCATCACCGGCGAACACATCTTCCTGCAGGAACGCCTCGGCCGCATCCGCCAGGTCTGCGTCTCACCCACGGGCGATGTCTATCTTCTCACCAGCAACACCGACTGGCACCCGCGCTTTCAGCCATGGATGTATTCCGGCCTGCCCACTGCGCCCGACCGCATCGTGCGCCTGTGCGCGGTCGCCGCGGCCGACGCCACCCGTCTCGCCGCGCTGCCCGAGTGGCGCGAGGACCTCTCGCCGTTGCCGCTGATGAGCGAGAACTGGAGCCTGCCGCCCACAACTGAGGCCCTGCGCGCCGGCCAGCAGCTTTACGCGCTGCACTGCCTGCCCTGCCACGGCCCCACTGGACAAGGCGCACCCGGCCTGATCCCACCGCTCACCAACACCGACTGGGTGAAGAACAAGAACCGCCTCCTCCAGGTCGTGCTCAACGGCCTCTCCGGCCCCATCGAGGTGAACGGCGTCGCCTACCAGCAGGAGATGCCCGCCTTCCGCCAACTCTCCGACGACGACCTCGCCGCCCTCCTCACCTACGTCCGTGCCAGCTTCGAGAACAAATCCGAAGCCGTCACGCCCGCCGAAGTGGCAGAAGAGAGGAAGGGGCTGAAGTAGCTCCTGTCGAAGCCGCCGGTTTGTGTGCCCAAAAACGTTCCCAAACGTTTGGATCCGCATTCACTTTCCGCCTCCTTTCTGTCGTGCGCCATCGCTTCTTAAAATCCCGCAATCCGATCACATCACGTTACTGGCCATAGAAAAACGCACACCGTTACCAGTGTGCGTTTCAGTCGAAATGGTCGGGCTGGTGAGATTCGAACTCACGACCTCTTGCACCCCATGCAAGCGCGCTACCAGGCTACGCTACAGCCCGATGATTCATCGGAAGGGCGAAGAAGCCCCATGCCCCCGGCGTAGGCAAGTCATTATTTTCACCGGAAAGTGGCGCGAGGGGGGAGACTCGAACTCCCGACGACCGGTTTAGAAAACCGGTGCTCTATCCAGCTGAGCTACCCTCGCGAAAACCGCCGCAAGATGAAGTCCGCCCGCCCCTTCTCCAAGTCGAAAGATGGGTGCCGGTCCGGGCTCAGCGACCCCGGCTACAGCAGGCCGATCCGCCGCGAGCACCAAGGCCGGCCTGCCAGTCGTCTTGTCCGCCCTAGGCCCAGCGACGGCGCAAGCCACTCGATATCCGCATCGGGAGTGATACGCCCGCCTACGCTAGGCTTCGGCGCGGCAGCCTTAGCACTCGCTTCGCTCGGCGAAGGCTGGAGCCGCTTGTCGGATTTGAACCGACGACCTACTCATTACGAATGAGTCGCTCTACCAACTGAGCTAAAGCGGCGCGCAGGGTCGGGGATATCGCGGTTCCTTCCGCCCCTAGGCAAGCCCGTTTTTGTAAACCCGGATAATCCTCCGGCGCATCTTTTTGCTGACACCATCCCGCCAGACTGGACGCTTGGCGGAAGGTGAACACCGACCTTTTCGACTACCCGTTGCCCGAAAGGCTCATCGCCCAGC
>JAUPWC010000650.1 GCA_030916665.1 Verrucomicrobiota bacterium | reverse complement strand
GCCCACCGAGCCGCCCTTGTCGTGGCGCGTCTCGTAGCCGGCTTCCTCGAAGCAAGCGGTGACGGCGTGATGCACTTCGCGGCCATCCATTCCGGCGCGGATGGCACGCAGCGCGTGCTTCTGGGCGTCCCGCACGGTGGCGACCATGCGGCGCTGCACTTCACGCGGACGGCCCTTCAGGTAGGTGCGGGTCATGTCGCCATAGTAACCGGTCTTAAGCACCCGCGGAAAAACGTCGATGATGATCAGCTCGTGCGGGCGCAGCGGGCCTGACCCGCGCTCGTGCGGATCACAGGCTTGGTCGCCGCCGGCGACGATGGTGTCGCGCGGATCGCCGCCCTGCTCGCGGATGGCGGTCTCGAGGGCGAAGCGCAGGCTTTCCGAGGTCAGCACCTTGCTGCGATAAACCAGCGTGCGGCCCTTGATGCGGGCGGCGCGCAGGATTTTTTCGGCGGCGGTGAAACCGACGGAACACAACCGGTTGCCCTCGCGCACGGCGGCGGCCTCGGTGGCGGTCTTTATTTCCCGCTCGGGAAAGAGCAGGCCGTTGGCGAGGTCGAGCTTCAGACCCAGATTCGTCAGCTTCACATAGAGATGCGACGGGAAGTCATCCGGCACGCGGAAGCGCCGCACGCCGTGCGCCCGGGTGACGGTGGCGATGATCTCGGCCAGTCCGGCCTTGGGGCCGAACTTGGCCTTGGCCTGAGTCCGCCAGGCCTCCAGCGGCAGCACTCGGTCGAAACCGCCGGTCTTCTTCACCCGGCCGAATTCCAGCGCGCTTTGCACGGTGACCTTGGTGCCGTCGGACAGGCCGAAGGAGAGGAACGGGTCGTGGACTTCGACGCGGCCGAAATACAGCTGGTCGGCGCTGTGGTGGGTGCTGGCGTAGAGCAGGGGAGGAGGAAGAGACGGCATGAAAGTGAAAGTGAGGGTGAAAGGGTGTCCGGGGCAATTTAGGATTTGCGCCCCGAAACTTATGCGCAGAAATGCGGGCATGGTTAACCGCCGTCGTTTCCTGCCGTTGCTTGCCGTCGCAACTTTCGCCCTGCTCACCGCTTGCGCGAAGGAGGACGCCGCCAAGGCCGCGCCGAAAAGCGTGGACGACCGTTTCGCGATCAAGGTCGGCGCCCGCACGGTGCAGTTGCAGGTCGCGCTCTATCCGGCGGAGACGCAGAAGGGCCTGATGTTCCGCAAGGAAATGGGTGCGGACGAGGGCATGGTCTTCGTGTTCGACCAGCCGCAGCCGATGAGCTTCTGGATGCGCAACACGCCGCTGCCGCTCGACATCGGCTTTTTCGACGCCGAGGGTGTGCTGAAGGAGATCTATCCGCTGTATCCTTTCGACGAGCGCTCCGTGGTCTCGCGCGGGCGCGGCCTGAAGTTTGCGCTGGAGATGAACCAGGGCTGGTATCGCACCGCGGGCGTGAAACCCGGCGACCGGCTCGATCTCGCGGCGCTCGCCGAAGCGATCCGCGCGCGCGGGCTGAAGCCGGAGCGCTTCGGCCTGCGCTGAATCGGCCGGCTCAGCGCACGGGGCCGCAGTCCCGCTCGAAGGCGTTCAGCTTCTCGCGCGTGCCGATCACCCAGATCACGTCGCCGCCCCGGAGTGACGGCCGTTCCGCGGCTTCGCGGACCACGGCCTTCGTGCCCTTGGCCTGCTTCACGAGCACGGCGTTGACCGCGTATTCGTCGTGGAGGCCCGCAGGGTCCAGGGTCAGGCCGTCGAGTTTCGGGCCCAGCACGATCTCGCCGAGGTGATATTCGCCGGCGACGGTGTAGCGCTCGCCTCCGGCGTCGTCGCGGATGCGCTCGGCGAGCCGATAGGCCATGTCGCGGACGGGGAGGATGATCTCGTCGGCGCCGAGCCGGTCGAGGACCTGCGCGTGCTTGGCATTGAGGGCGCGAGAGATCACCCGCTTCGCCTGATGCTGTTTGAGCATCAGGGTGGCGAGGATGCTGGCCTGCATGTTCTCGCCGATGGCTACGACGGTGACGTCGGCGTCGAGCGCTCCGGCCTCCTTCAGGCCCGTCTCGTCGTTGGCGTCCATTTCGACCGCGTGAAAGCCCTCGGCCGCGAGGTCCTTGACGCGTTCGGCGTTGTCGTCGCCGATGACGACTTCGCAGCCGAATTCGCAGAGCCGGGTGGCGAGATGGGTGCCGAAGCGCCCGCCGCCGAGGATGAAGATGCGTTTTGCCATGGGAAAATCAGCCGAGGGAAACTTCCTCCTCGGGGTGCCGAACATGCCACGGGCGCACCGGTCTGGCCAGATAAACTGCCAGCACCAGCGGACCGACGCGCCCGAGGAACATCAGGGTCATCACGATGAACTTGCCGCCGGTGCTCAGCAGGCCGGTGACACCGGTGCTGAGGCCCACCGTCCCGAACGCCGACACGGCTTCGAAGGTGAGGCCCAGCAGTCCGTCCGGCCGGGCGGCCGCCGGTTCGGCGAACTCCGTGAGCATGAGGCTGCCGATGCCGATCATGACGGCGGTGAGCGAGAGCATGGCCACCATGAGGGCGGTGCCCGAGGTGCGCGGGCTGATCCGGCGGCCGAAGACCTCGACGGTTTCCCTGCGCAAGAGGGCGGCCCGCGCGGTGCAGAAGAGCACGGCGAGTGTCACGGTCTTGATGCCGCCCGCAAAGGAGCCGGGCGACCCGCCCACGAACATCAGGAACATGGTCAGCAGCAGCGTGGCGGGCTGCATCGCCCCGGTGTCCACGACGTTCAGCCCGGCGGTGCGGGCGTTCACCGAGTGGAAGAAGGCCCACGAGAGCCGGTGGCCGGCGGTTTCGTCCGCGAGCGTGTGGTTCCACTCGAACAGCAGTCCGCCGAGCGTGCCGGCGGCGAGCAGCAGCACGGAGACGCTGGCGGCGAGCTTGGTCTGCAGGGCGAGGCGGCCGCGGCGGCGCGGGTCGCGCCGCCAGAAATGATAGTAGCGCACGTTGATCAGCGAAAGCAGCCCGATGCCGCCGGCGATGACCAGCAGGTCCACGATGCCGAGCAGCACGGCGTCGTTCCGCCAGGCGGAGAGGCCGGCCGGCAGGATGGAGAATCCGGCGTTGCAGAACGCGCTGATCGAGTGGAACACCGCGAGCCAGACCAGGTGCAGCGGGTCGGCGTCCGGCAGCGAGGTCTGCAGCCGCCAGTAGAGACTGCTGGCGCCGGCGGTTTCGCACAGGGCGACCAGGAGACAGCTGTAGCGGAACAACTCGGCCGGGCTCGCGCGCTGCAACCGTCCGATCGTGGCCTGCACGGCGCTCTCGTCGGCCAGGCTGAGCCGTTCGCCGCCAAGCATGACGAGGGCGAGACTGGCGGTGACGATGCCAATGCCGCCGAGTTGCACGAGGACGATCAGGACGGCGTGGCCGGCGCCGCTGAGCACAACGGTGATGTCCACGGGACTCAGCCCGGTCACGCAGACCGCCGAGGTGGCGAGGAAGAGGGCATCAATGACCGCCAGCGACTGGCCGGACCGTTGCGACCAGGGCAACAACAGGGCGAGCGCGCCGAGGACGATCAGGCAGAGAAACCCCAGCGGCAGCGGCCGCAGATCCGGCTCCTTCCGCTGCGGCTGGAAGACGGAGAGCCATTTGACGTTGTTGAAGGGAAGCCGCGTAAGCATGAGCGTCACGCCATACAACGCTTCCCGCCCGCCGGCACAAGCCCGCGCACGTCAGGTGACCGGCAGGCCTTGCGCGTCGGGCGTATAGGCGGGCGTGGCGCCGTCCTGCGAGGCGACGAACTCGCCGAGGCGGCAGGCGCGGGCCAGCGCGGCGGAGGGAGATTCGCGGTGCAGCAGCAGGCCGGCGAGCAGGCCGGCGGTGAAGGCGTCGCCGGCGCCGACGGTGTCGCGCACGGTGACGGGCTGCGCGTTGGCCCAGTGCCAAGCGCCCTCGGCGAGCAGGCCGGCGCCGTCTTTGCCGGCGGTGATGCAGACGAGGGCGCAGCCGAATTTTTCAGCGAGGGCGCGGGCGTGGCTCTCCTCGCGGCCGAAGCCGGGCCGGTCTTCAGCGAGGCGGGCGGCTTCGCCGGCGTTGAGCTTGAGCAGGGTGGCCTTGCGCGCGAGGTCGTTGATCAGCGCGGGGGCGTCGTGCGGGGCGCGGAGGTTCACGTCGAGCACGCGGAGGGCGGTGGCCGGCAAGATGGCGAGCAGGCGCTCGAGGCTGGCGCGGTTGACCGGCGAGCGCTGGGCGAGCGAACCGAAGACCAGCGCCTGCGCGCCGAACACGGCGCGCAGCGTGTCCTCGCCGGGGATGATCTGGTCCCAGGCGACCTCGGTCGCGATTTCGTAGGTGGCGCTGCCGGTGGCGTCGAGCACCGCGCGCACCTGGCCGGTGGGCCGGCCGCGGTGGCGCGTGACGCCCTCGGTTTCGAGGCCCCAGTCGCGGAGCCGGCGCAGCAGGTCGTCGCCGAGCAGATCCTGGCCGACGCCGCTCACGAGGTGCGCGCGCAGGCCGAGGCGGTGCAGGTGGTAGCCGACGTTGCAGGGCGCGCCGCCGGGAAACGCGCCGCGCGGCAGGAAATCCCAGAGGATTTCCCCGAAGCAGACGACGGTCGGACGCGGGTCACTCATGGTCGGCGCGACCGGTTTCGAGGCCGACCTGCTGGCACGCGCGGATGAACGACGCGGCGCTCCCCGCCTGAAAGGCCTTGCCCATGGGGCGGCCGGTCGAGCCGTGGGCCCACTCGTTGAACTCCCACTCGTGGTCCGCGCCGAGCTGGTTGAGCTGGGCGAGGCGCCCGAGTTCGCGGCAGGCGACCTCGTGGAAGCCGAGGCGGTGGATGAAACGCACCCACATGCCGCCGATGAAGGGCCAGATGCCGCCGTTGTGGTAGTGGTGCGGCAG
>JAUPWC010000649.1 GCA_030916665.1 Verrucomicrobiota bacterium | reverse complement strand
CGGCGCGCAGGGCGG
Source organism: Verrucomicrobiota bacterium (assembly GCA_030916665.1). Lineage (GTDB taxonomy): Bacteria > Verrucomicrobiota > Verrucomicrobiia > Opitutales > Opitutaceae > Lacunisphaera. Next base: position 3,207 of record JAUPWC010000649.1, on the reverse strand, counting down.
AGAGTTCCGAAATCAGGCGGGAGAAAGGGTGGGCCGCGTCGAACGTGTCGTCCGCGCCGGTGCGGGTGGTCGCGAGGAGAGGGGCGGTTTTGAAGTCCGGCGCCTGCGCGGCGAACATGCTTTCACGGGCCTGCATGTCGTTGCCGCCCCGGCCGATCATGCCCTGCTCGTCGCCGTAATAGATCACCGGTTGTCCGCGCGAGAGAAGCAGCAGGCCGTGGCCGAGCTTCGCGAGGTCGGCGAGCAGCGCGGGCGAGGCGCCGGGGTTGTCCTGCTGGAGGAAATAGGCGAAGCGCCCGGCGTCGTGGTTGCCCAGAAAGGTCGTGGTCGAGTGGACGTTGCTGTCGTGGTCCGTGTAGTAGTCGTCGCGCAGGAAGAAATCGGTGAGCGCGGCCGCGGAGCCGGCTTGCGAGACGAACTTCCGTGCCGCGACGAAAAAGCCGAAGTCCAGCGTCGTGTCCGCCGGCATGCCGCCGGTGGAGAATTCGCTCAGCACGGCCGGATCACCGGCATCGTTATAGACCTCGCCGAAATGAAGGAAGTCCGGCCGGCCGAGTTCGCGGGCCCGTGCGCGGATCGCGGGGAGAAAACCCTGCCAGAAGGCGTTGTTGACGTGTCGCATCGTGTCGATGCGGTAGCCGTCCACACCCGTTTCGAGCCAGGTGGAAAAGATCTCCGTCATGCCCTGCACGACGCGCGGGTGCTCGGTGAAGAGATCGTCGAGGCCCACGAAGTCGCCGTGGACGGAGTTCTCGCCCACGAAGGTCGTGTTGCCGCGGTTGTGGTAGGTGGTGACGTCATTCAGCCAGGTGGGGACCTTGATTGCCTTTTCGGCGTCGGGCACTTCGGGCCGGTAGGCGAAGCTGGTTTCCGCGGAGAGCGCCGGGAAGGCCGCGGGGTCGTTCACGCCGTTGTAGGCCACAGCCAGTTCGTCGAAGGCCCGGCCCTGGGCGTCGCGGTAGGGTGCGGTCTTCTTTGGCACGTAGTCATGAATGCCGCCGGTGTATTGGATGACATCGGCCGTGTGGTTGGTGATGATGTCCATGAACACCTTCATGCCGCGCGCGTGCGCCTGGCGGACGAGTTCGCGGAACTCGTCGTTCGTGCCGAGGTGCGGGTCCATCTGCGTGAAATCCGTGATCCAGTAGCCGTGGTAACCGGCGGTGCCCTGCTGCATGGGCTTGTTCTTGAGCGGCGGTGTGAGCCACACGGCCGTGATGCCGAGGCCTTTCAGGTAGTCCAGCTTCGCCGTCAGCCCGGCGAAGTCGCCGCCGTGGTAGTGGGAAATCTTCGTCGGGTCGAAACCGTGCGCTTCCGGTCCACCCGAGTAGCCGCCGGTGTCGTTGTCGGTGCGCCCGTTGGCGAAGCGGTCGGTCAGCACGAAGTAGAAGGTCTGCCCCGCGCCCGGGTGCGTGAAGCGCGGGACGACGTCCGGCGCGTCGGCCAAGGCCGATGATACCAGCAACACAGGCAGGCTCAGCCGCCGCAGGAGTCGGGGGGCAATCATGATGAGATTCAGGCTGCGGCCACGGGTCCTGCCGTCAAACGGCACAGGCAGGAGAAGTCTTGCGACACCCGGACAAATCTTAGGGCGACGGTTCCCGCAGTCGGGAAAAATCCGGCCAAGCGTGTCAGGTGTGAGGCGCTCCTCCCTCTAAAAGTTCATGAACAGGCGTGGTTGGGTGCCACGTTTGGGCCCCGAAAAGGCTCCCGAAACCTAAGACTTGTCCGGGCCATCTCGGTTTTTTGCGCGCAAACCGGTTGGCGGGAGCCGCGCGGCGGGGCTTTTGTGGGTTCAATCGAGAGGCCGCACCCCCGACGGCCTTCCTTCAGATTCGTCATATCCCCACACCACCATGCACACGACCGTTACCCAACGATCCGCGCGCCAGTCCCTCTCCCGAGGCCTGGTTGCCGGCCTGCTGCTGGCGCAGACTGCGCTCCCAGCGCTCGCCCAGACGACCAACACCACCAACGACACCGACAAGGACGCTCCCGTCATCCTCGAGACCTACACGGTCACGGCCGGCTTCGCGGGCAGTCTCGCAGCCGCCGCCGAGATGAAGCAGAACCAGAAGGTCATCACCGAGGTGATCGCCGCGGAGGACATCGGCAAGCTGCCCGACATCTCCATCGCCGACGCGCTCACCCGCCTGACCGGCCTCACCACGCAGCGCACCAACGGCCGCAGCCAGCAGATCAGCATCCGTGGCCTCAACGGCGATTTCAGCACCGGCCTCCTCAACGGCCGCGAACAGGTCTCCACCGGCATGAACCGCGCCGTGGAGTTCGACCAATATCCCGCCGACCTCCTCAGCGAGGTCGTGGTTTACAAGACCGCCAACCCGAACCTCACCGGCCAAGGCCTCGCCGGTTCGATCGATCTGCGCACCGTGCGCCCGCTCGACAAGACCGGCCGCGTCGTCGCCGTCAACGGCTACTACGAGTGGAACGAGCTCGGCGCCCTCACGCCCGGCGCGAAGTCCACCGGCAACCGTTTCAACCTCTCCTACATCGACCAGGTCGAGGGCGGCACGATCGGTGTGGCCTTCGGCTACTCGCATTCGAGCAAGCCCTTCGCCGGCCAGCAGTTTCAGGCCTGGGGTTATCCGACCGACAACAACAACCTCGTGCTCGGCGGCATGAAGCCCTACGTCCGCAACAGCATCCTCGAGCGCGACGGCTACATGGCCGTGCTCGAATACAAGCCCGACGAGAACACCCACTCGGTGATCGACGTCTATTATTCCGACTTCAAGGAGGACCAGCTTCTGCGCGGCATGGAAGTGCCGCTCTATTGGAGCGCCGCGGCGCTGCAGGCTGGTTACACCACCAGCGGCGGCCTCGCCACCAGCTCGACGTTTACCAACGTCCAGCCCATCGTCCGCAACGACGTCTTCACCCGCACCGACAAGCCCATCGCCGTCGGCTGGAACTTGGTCATGGGCAAGGCCTCCGAGTGGCCGATCACCTTCGACGCCAGCTACTCCAGCGTGAAGCGCAAGGACTTCAACCTCGAGCTCTGGGCCGGCCTCAGCTCGCTCGGCACGCCGTTCACCACGGCCGACACGATGACCGTGAAGCTCACCCCCGGCGGCCTGCCGATGGTCACTACGACCAAGAACTACGCCGACGCCTCGATCCTCAAGATCAGCGATCCGCAGGGCTGGCAGTCCTGGAAGTTCCCCTCCACCGGCTCGCCCGGCT
>JAUPWC010000648.1 GCA_030916665.1 Verrucomicrobiota bacterium | reverse complement strand
ATGAAGCTCAGCCCGAAACGGTCAGCAGTGGCGCGATCCCATGTCCACTTAACGAATTTCCCCTCTCTCAGCTTCGGGTCGCGGGGCCAGAAATATTCCCACCACTCGATATTGCAGGACATCAGCGCCGTTAATTCGACTATCTGGTAGGTGTTGTTACACCCAAAGACAGGCAGGCCAGAAGCCTTAACCTGCTCAATCACACCCGGCGTGACGCTCGGCCCGGTCCCTAGAATGATGGCTCTCACAATTCCCACAATGCCAGCGAGCAGCACGCCTCCGCCCCGTCCTGTACCGATTCCAACGGGGCACCAAGCCAGTCTCGCAGGTCCAACCGCATGAATTGCGTGGACCTCTGCGGCAAATTCTCGCCGTTGAATTGCGTGGCGATCAAGTAATCAGCCGTCACCGCGAACAGCGCCAGCGCCATAGAAATGCGCTCATGGTCCAGGTGGTTCAGCACCATCCGGCACAGAATCGCATCAGCCGGGGCCATCTGCTGCGTTGTGATGTCGATCTGCTTTACGCCGTCAACGCGTGGAATCAGGTCATAGGGGTTGTAAATAAACTGCGTGCGCCAAGTGATGTGCGGCCACCAGGCCAAATCACCCGCGCCGGCATCGTTCAGGGTTGCAATCTCATACCGCGCCACCACATCCGGCAGCCAGCGGCGGATATTAGCCGTGCTATCAAGCGTTGACCCGTTCCCACAGGCGGTAAATGGTTTGCCCATGCGCCAGCCATTCGCCATTCTTTCGTGCATTGCTTCGTCAGACAGCACTGATTTCGTCCATCGTGGATTGTGGAAAACACTTCAGTGCCGTGGACCGAGTGCAGTTAATGACCTCAACCCCTTCGGATTTCAAATCCGCCGCCAATTGGGGGAAGCGTTGCAGCCAGTCTGCATAGTCAGATCCAACAGCAAGGTGGTTAGGGTGATCCCCAAAGAAATGCCGCTTGTCGGTGGCGTGCATGTCATACCCAAGCAGGACTATCCGTTGAGCCCCAAGCAAATACGCCAGATTGATTGCCTGATACCCCGAGTTATTGCCGTAATGCAGGCAGTCTCTACCTAGTCCAGGCAGATGCCTTCCGGGTTTCCACGCCAACCCGAATGTATCAGCGCACGCTATTTCGTCTTTGTCCTTGTGGTCTGATTGGCGTTGCGTCCAGCGCTCCCCGCGGAACGCTTTGCACACTTCCTCGCCGTGATACTTCCACCATCTAGGGTCACAGGAGTACAGATAATCGGCATCAGGACACAGTTTCCATGCGTCATTGATGGCAATTACTTTCTCGCAGGTCGCCCGCGCTTTCTCACAATCGGCTCGGGTGAGGCTTGGGCCGGTGGCGATGCAGGCATAGGTGTTTTTTTTTCTATTTCGATCGGCTCGCGCGCTACCGGCGCATTGACTTTGATTTCTACCGCCACGCCCAAAGATAGGAGGTGGTCGGCAAAATCGGAGTCAACATGGACAATATCCCCGGCACCCTTCATCGGCAGGCGGTCGGTGATGATGTCCTGTGTCAGTCGCAGTATTCGCATAGAAAATACAGGGGGCGGTTGCCCACCCCCTGCCAAAGTGCGCCGATTAAGACGCGGTGAGGGAACCACCAACCAGTGCAGCGGCACGGTAGATGGTGACAGCCAGACGCTCCTCGCAACGGATCGTGACCATGTTCTTTTGGAAATTGGTCGAATCCTCAAGGCTCATCTCAACAATCGCGTCTTGGCGATCCCACAACTGCGCGGCCATGTCGAAAGCACCCACGAGGAACGTCCCCGAAGTGATGCTGTTCGTCACAACCACCGGCAGACCCCACAGTTGCGGGGCTGCTGCCGATTGCGGGTTGGCAAACAGGTAGCGATTCTGCGAATCCTTCGCCACCTCGATAGCCATCCAGTCCGCGGGGTTCAGTACGATACCCGTTGGCATGTACTCCGACACCTGCACCTGCTTGATAGCATTGCGCAGAATGTCCAGCTTCGTGGTGTAGACCACAGGCGAGCTGTTGGAGTACGCGGTACGGTTGGTGTACAGCCCCTGCAACTGACCGTTGACCCCGGTTCCCAGCAGGATCTGCGTGTCTTCTTTCCACTTGAGGCCATACATCAATCGTCCGTTGATGTAGCTCTCCAGCATCGGAGAATCCGCGAGCACCTGTGTCGATGCCGGGATGAAGTGGGCCTGGGTACGCACCGGCTCGGTAGCCAGCGTGAACGTGATGGCCGATTCAGGCTTGGTCTCGTTTTCCACCTGCTCCGGCGAACCCGATATGGTCGGGCCGGCGTTGTTGGTGAACACGTTTTCCTTCGCAAACTCGATCAGATTGCTCGAGGTGCGACCCACCGGCAGCAAGTCACGCATGTGCAGTACACGGTTTGCCGGAGCAACAATCCCTGCCAGACGCTGACCCTGCACCAGCGGCTGCGAAGTGCTGGCCGGCTGGGTGTTGATGATCGCCGCCTTGATGTTGATGCGCGCACGGGACTGGCGACCTTCTGCCAGCGCGGTGAAGCCTTCCGACTTGACGAATTGCTCGCCGATGCTCAGAGCGGCATCGCTCTCCTCGTGGCCAGCCGTCATGCGCTGCTCCATCGCAGCCACGCGATCCGCGAGCTTGATGGACTCAGCCGACAGGTTGTTGATGGCCGACTTGGTTTCCTGCGAAACCGTGCCCAGATCCTTCAGCTCGGCGTTGCTCTTGGCGATGAACGCTTCCAGCGTGTCATGCGATTTCAGCAGTGCGGCCTCGACCGCCTTCAGCTCGATAATGTCACTCATTTCAATTCTCCCAAAACGAAAAAACCCGCACTAGGCGGGCATGGTTTACTGGTCTTGTTTACGGCTTCAGCAACTTCTCGAGGCGCTTGATGCGCTCGATGATCGCCTCTTCTTGCTTCGTGATTTCCTCCTTGACCGACCCGCCCTCGCGGCGGATCAACTTGGAGATACGGCTCACGAAGTCCCGAGCCGCCGAACGCGAAATTCCTGCCTCACGCAGGAAGTATTCAGCGTCCTTAAGAGTTTCGATGGTGTCGATCAGTGCCTTGATGCTGTGGATGCGCGCGCTATCGTCGGCCGGCATGGACACCACAGATATTTCAACCAGATCGACATCCTTGATGATCCGCCCGCCGTCGGCCTTTTCTTCTGCACCGCCTTTCGGGATGCGAAAGCCGATAGACAAAGCATCAAGT
>JAUPWC010000647.1 GCA_030916665.1 Verrucomicrobiota bacterium | reverse complement strand
TGTAACCCCAGCGAACATATCTGGGATGAAACCCGGGAAAAGGGCTTCGCCAACCAGCTCTTCGCCACCCTTGACGACGTCGAAGTTCGGCGAAAAACCCAACTCGAAGAACTCTCGGCAGAACGCCAACGCCTGCGCAATCTCAACGACTTACCGTGGCTTCACCCTGAGGTTATTATACGTTAGAGTCGGAAATGGTATGAGACGGGCCTAACCACAGATCACAGGCATGAAGAAACAATTTCCGCAGCGTCATGCTGAGCCGGGCGAAGCATCCAAGCCGTCGGCGCGGGCCCGTCCTCTCCTTGGGTCCTTCGCCCGGCTCCAGCCGTCGCCGGGCCTATGGCTGGCGGGCAGGATGACGGATCGCGTGGATTGGGCCGGCTGGAAGGAGCCGTTACCGCGCAAGCAGCTGCAGCATCTGGGTCGGAATCTCGCCGAATTCGACGAACAGATAGCGCGCGATCAGCGCCCCCGCGGTGGCCAGCAGGGCCAGGCCGAGAAAGGCGCGCACGGAAAAACTCAGGATGAAGACATTCATGCGCGACACCGCGCGGCCCAGCACCGAGAACGCCAGCGTCACGAGGAAGTTCAGGGCAATGAACGGTGCCGCGATGCGCAGTCCGAGCTCGATCACCCGCGACGTCGCAAGCGTCACCTGCTCCATCACCCCCTGCCCCATCACGGGCATGCCGGGCGCGGCAAATTCGAAACTGCGCGCAAAGGCCGTGATCACCGTCAGGTGCGCGCCGAACAGGAAAAACAGCAGCACGGCCAGCGCCATCACGAACGCCGCCAGCGGCTCCGACGAAACCTCCGGCGCACCGAAACCGGGCGACGCGGCGAGGCCGATTTCCGACGACATCAGGCGCGCCGCCATTTCCACCGCCGCAAAGGTCGTGCGCACCATGAAACCCATGGCCAGCCCGAGCACGACCTCACCGGCCGCGGCCAGCCCGAGCTGGACGAGATTGGCGGGCAGCTGCCCCTCGGGCACCATGCCGCTCACCAGGATGGTCAGGCAGAAGGCGATCGCCACCCGCATCATCGGCGGAATGCTGCGGTCGTTGCCCAGCGAAGGCAGCAGCAGCACGATGCCGATGCTCCGCAGGAACACCATCAGGAAGGCAAAGATGTAGCCGGTGGTCATGACGCGGGGTCCCGGCTGGATTCATCGCTTCGCGCAGAATGCCACGCGCCAGGAGCCGTGTGTCAGTGCGCGAGTCCGGGCATCCGGTTGATCACCGAAAGCGCAAACTCCGTGAGCGAACGCAGCAGCCAGGGCGTGAGCAACAGCGCCAGTCCCGCCAGCGCGATGAGCTTCGGCGCGAAGGTCAGCGTCGGCTCCTGGAGCGAGGTCACCGACTGGATCAGGCTGGAAGCCAGGCCCACGAGCATGAGCGTCACGAGAAACGGCGCCACGATGTAGAGCGCAAACATGACCGTGGTCTTGAACAGATCGATGGCGATTTCCGGATTCATCTTCTCTCAGTTTAAGCGGACGTTTATGTTGAAGTAAGGTTGAGGACGGCGGTCAGCGGTTCGGCGGTTCGGTGCTTAAACTTCATCCTTCAACGTTCAACCGGCCTCGCCCTAGCTGAAGCTTTGCACGAGCGACTGCACGATCAGACGCCAGCCGTCCACGAGGACGAACAGGAGCAGCTTGAAGGGCAACGACACGACGTTGGGCGGCATCATCATCATGCCCAGCGCCATGAGCACGGAAGACACGAGGAAGTCGATGACGAGGAAGGGCAGGAAAAGCAGGAATCCCATCTGAAAGGCCGACTGGAGTTCGCTCAGCACGAAGGCCGGGATGACGACGCGCATCGGCAGGTCCTTCACCGCGGTCGGGCCGTAGCCGCCGAGCTGGAGAAAATACTCCAGGTTGCCCGTGCGTGCCTGCTTCAGCATGAAGTCGCGCAGCGGCGCGGCCCCCCGGTCAAAGGCCTCGGCCGAGGTGATCTGCTTGGCCATGTAGGGCTGCACCGCCTCCGCATTGATGCGGTCGAAGGTCGGCCCCATGATGAAGAAAGTCAGGAACAGCGAGAGTCCGATGATGATCTGGTTCGACGGGGCGCTGGGCACGCCGAGGGCGGTGCGCACGAAGCCGAGCACGATGACAATGCGGGTGAAGCTCGTCATCAGCAGCACCAACGACGGCGCCACGGAGAGCAGCGTCATCATGAGCACCAGCTGCACGGCGACACTGAGGTCAGCCGGGCGGTCGGTACCCTCGAGATTGATGTTCAGCTTCAGCGGTCCGGAGTCCGCGGCGGCGGTCGCCGGAGCGGGCGCGGCGGGACCCGCTTCCTGCGCCCAAGCACCCGTCGCCAGCAGCAGGCTGGCGACGATCAGGAAAAGGCAGGTGCGGAGGCGCGGCGTCATGGACGCGGAGCCTCTTTGCCGTCCAGCGGCGTGAGCATCTCGATGCTGCCGGGGCAGACCCCGAGGAGAAATTTGCGACCGTCGTAGTCGGCCACGACGAGATACTGGCGCGAGCCGAGCGAGCGGCTCTCGACCACGCTCAGGCGTGAAACCCGGCCGGGGACCCCGGAGGTGCGGCGCTTCTGCCACAACCACCAGCCGGCGGCGGCGGCCACGGCGGCGGTGCCGAGGAGGAGAAAGGTGTTCGTGCGGTCCGCGGCCGGCGCGGCCGGAGCTCCCGCCGGAGCGGTGCCCCGCGGGTAGATGACCTCGTCCTTCGTCTGCGCGGCGAGCGGCAGCGCGACCGTAAGGAGGAGGCCGAAAATGAACGGGACCGGCCTCATGGCTGGCCGCTGCCCACCAGTTCGGTGATCTTGATGCCGAAGTGGTCCTCGACGACCACGACCTCGCCGTAGGCGACGAGCTTGTCGTTGACGTAGAGGCCGACGGGGTCGTTGGCCTGCTGGCTGAGCTGGATGACGGAGCCGGGCGAAAGTTCCAGCACGTCGCGCATCGGCAGCTGGCAGGAGCCGAGCTGGACGGTGACTTTGACCTTCACGTCGAGGACGATATCAAGAGTTTTTTCTTCCATGGGTGGGAGCGGGGGAAAGGGTTTTGACGGGCCCCACGGGCTTGGCGTCGGCGTCGAGCTTGGCCGTGAGCTGCACGGCGACGTGGTCGGAATCGAGGCCGACGGTGCCGGTGAACTTGGGCACACCGTTGAGGAGGATGTTGGTGCGGCGGATCTGGTCGGCGGGCATCTCGACGACGTCGCCGACGCGGAGGTCGGTGATCTCGCGCAGGCTGACGGTGAAACCGTCCCACTCGGCGCGGACCGGCATGCGGATGCTGTCGTAGGATTCCTGCCAGCTGGCGCGCTTGGCGGCGGGCGCCGCGACGGTCGCATCCTTCTGGCGGCGGGCCTGCATGCTGCGCACGAGCGGCTCGATCGTGTAGTAGGGCACGCCGATCTGGATCTGCTCGGAACAGTCGCCGAAGCTGGCCTCGAGCGTCATGGCAAGCACGACGGCGTCGCGGGGGGAGGTCTGGAGGAAGCGGCCGCTGTTCTCGTGGCCGACGATGAGCGGCGTGAGTTCCTGCTCGGTCTTCCACTGGTGGCACCACTCCTCGAGGATCATGTGGACGACGTCGTCCATCAGGGCGACCTCGATCTCGGTGAGATAGCGCTCGGACTTCACGGAATGGCCGCGGCCGCCCAGGAGGCGGTCGGCGATGGTGAGGGCGAGGCGGGGATTGATGTCGATGATGCTGACGCCCGTGAGCGGTTCGGCCTTGAACAGGCAGATGTGCGTGGGGCTGGGCAGCGACTCGGTGAATTTGGCGTAGTTGGCCGTGGTGAGCTTGGCCATCTTCAGGCCGAACTCCATGCGCAGGAACAGCGACAGCCGCGCGCTCAGGTAGCGGATGAAGTCCTCGTGCACGAGGCGCAAGCGGCGCAGCTCGAATTCGGACAGGAAGGCGGGGTTGCGGAAGTCGTAGGGCTCGACCTTGGGCGCGGGTTCGCCGGCGGCGGGCGGGCGGCCGTTCGCGCGGATCAGCATGCGCTTGGCGGCGCCCTCGCCGGCACTGCCCTGGGCGAGCAGCTTGTCGATCTCGGACTGGTCGAGAAAGTCGCTGGCGGCTTTGTTCTTGTCGTCGGCCATGGCGGGGCGGCGGCTTATTGCACCACGAAATCGGAGAAGTAGATCTGGTCGGCGACGCGCGAGCCGAGCGCCTGGTTGTAGGCGGTCACGAGCTTTTCGCGCAGCACGTTCTTGGCGCCGGGCTCCTCGAGGTCGGCGAGCGTTACGGAGGAGAGCACGCCGAGCGTCACATCGGTGAGCCGGGCCTTGTTCTCCTCGAAGGCGTCCTTGATCGTGTCGGGTTTCACCCCGGTGATCACGAAGCTGGCCTTGAGATAACGGGTGCCCATCGTGCCGGAGAGGTTCACGACGACGTTGCTGAACTCGTAGGTGTCGGTCGTGGCCGGAGCCTCCTTGCCGCCGTGGCCGCCGGAGGATTTCTCCTTCTTGGCGGGCGCCTTGGCGGGTTTGGCGGCTTCGGCGGTGATCTCGCCGCTTTGGATCGCGGCGAGCTTGGCCTCCAGCTTGGGCAGCAGGACGAACTGGGCCACGGCCCAGGAAGCCGCGGGAGCGGCGATGACCGCCACCACCACGGGCAGCAGCGCCTTGATGGCGCCGGACTTGGCGGCCGGGGCGGCACCCTTCTCGGGTGCGGCATCCGCGACCGGGGCGGCGGGCGTTTCCTTGGCGTCTGCTTTGGCGGCCATGGCGGGAGAGCGGTTCGGGATTAGCGCTTCAGGTTGACGATGTCCTCGAGCACGGAGTCGGAGACGGTCACCAGGCGGGAGGCGGCCTGGAAGCTGCGCTGCGTGGTGATGAGTTCGGCGAACTGCTCGGTGAGATCGACGTTGGACTGCTCGAGCGCGCCAGACTGGATCTTGGTGCCCGCGACGGGGGCGGCCGGCACCGGCAGCGTGGCCGAAACGGAGCCGAAGTCGAAGAGGTTGTTCGCCTGCTTGAGGAGCTTGGACTCGTCATCCACGGTGATGACACCGATCTGCTGGGAGGTGTCGTCGGGCGTGCCGTCGTTGTAGAAGGCGGTGATCGTGCCGTCGAGGCCGATGCTGATGTTGCTCACGGCGCTGAAATTCGGGACGACGATGGGGGCGTTGGAGGCGCTGAGCACGGCCTTGCCCTGGGCGTTCACGAGGGCACCGGTGCTGTCGAAGTGGAAGGCGCCGTCGCGCGTGGCGAAGTCGTTGGCGCCGTCCTGCACGACGAAGTAACCCTTGCCGGCGATGCCGAGGTCGGTGGCCTTGCCGGTGCTGGTGAGCGAGCCCTGCGAGTAGTGCGTGGCGATGTTGGCCAGCTGCACGCCGGAGCCGATCTGCGCGTTGCCGCTGGCGGTGCCGACGGTGTTGCTGAAGGTGTCGGAGAAGCTCGTGGACGAGCTCTTGTAGGCGGTGGTGTTGACGTTGGCGATGTTGCCGCCGATGACTTCAAGGCCCTTGCTGAAGGTGCGGAGAGCGCTGACGCCGGAGGTGAGGGTGCCGATGAGGGGCATGGTCGATTATGGGTTGGAGTTTGTTTGGTGAGGATCAGGCCGCCGGAGGAAGGTCGGCCGTGGGGGACGGGTAAACGGGGGGCGTGTATTCCACGCGCTGGACGTTGGAAACCGGGTAGCGGACGCCGTCGATCACGAGCACCGGGCCGTCGGCTGTGCTCTCAACGGCGGAGACCTGGCCGGTCACGGGCAGGCCGTCGGCGTCCTCGACGGTGACATTGCGGCCGAGCATGCCGCTGGCGGTGAGGGTCTGCTGGTCGGCGCGGAGGAGCGCCATCTCCTTCACCATCGAGCTGCTCTGGTCGAGCGCGGAGAACTGCGCCATCTGCGCGATGAACGCCGTGTCCTCCATCGGCTTCATCGGGTCCTGGCTCTGGAACTGCACGGCGAGCAGCTTCATGAAGTCGTCGGAGCCGAGCGTCTTCTTGATCGTGCGCACGGTGTTTTCACCGTAGCCGTAGGTGGGGGTCTGGGCGGTCGAGGCGATGTTGGAAACGGTGCTCATGGTAGTTCAGGCGAGGGCGGAGAGGCGGAGCGAAGTGGGGAGCATGACTGCGACCCGCGGCACGGCGGGCGCCGGAACGAAGCTCTCGTTGAGCACGGAGCGGCGGGAGAAGGCCGCGTGGCCGGCCCAACCATCGTGGCGGGCGTGGGCGTGTTCCTGCGCCTGCTGCTGCGCCTGGCGCTGCGAAGACTGGTGCTGGGCGCCGGAGTCGGCGGTGCCACCCGGCGTGGCCGGCGAGAAAACCGGATCCAGGAAACGCTGCAGGTGCGAGGGAGAGGCCGCGGCGACCGCCTGCCACTCGGTGGCGATGGCCTCGCGGAGCGCGGGGGAATCCGTGCGAAAATCGGTGTGGACGAGACCGCCGCGCAGCTCGACGCGCACGGCGAGATCCTCGCCGCCAAACTTCAGGCGCAGCTGCACACTGCCGGCGCGCTGCATGCTGGCGGAGAACTGCGCTTCCGCGAGGTTCGTGACCGCAGCCACGGCACGCTCGGCGAAATTCTGTCCCGCAGGAGCAACCGGCTCGGCCGTGATTCGCTCGGCCGCCGGCTGGGCCACTTGGAAATCAACCGCAGCGGGCGTGACCGAGAAATTCTCGGTTTGGCCGGGGCGGCGGATTTCTTCAGTCGGGACAGCAATCATGGCTGACTCAGTTTTAGCAACGGCGATGCCACCATTTTCAGAGTCCGCCCTAACTTTCTCTTCTCCAGTGAATAGAATTTTTCTTTCCGTCGCTTCGCCGCGCTCCTGAGGAGCCGTGAATTTACGGGCGCCGAAAGCGGCAAAATTTTCCGTAAGCACCCCGGCCGCCCTGCCCTGCTCGACGGCCCTGGGTGCCGGCACCGGCGCATGCCCGGTGGCAACGGCCGACAGCATCTGCACGCGCACGACGGCCTGGCCCGGGATTTCCAGCTCCGCCTGAATCTCCAGCGGGGTTTCTTCGGTCGCAGGAATGGCGCGTTCCGCCACCGGCTCGCTTGGGCGGGCGACGGACAGCGTGATGCGGCACTCGATGGCGCCATCCGCGGCGATCGTCATCGTTGATTGCCCCGGTTGAGGCGCCGGACTTGGCATGGGCCTTGCCAGAGGTTTATCGCTCCCCTGCTCCACCGGAATGATCGGAGCTGTCTCCGTCGGAGCCGGCTCGCTCGGGCGAACGAAGAGCGGTTTGGCCTGCTCGGGGAGAGGGGTCGGAAACGCCCGGCCGTTCGGCAGGCTGAAAGCAGCGGCTTCGCTCTGCTCCGGGGAAACGGCAGCAGTCGTGGTTCCAGTCTGCGGCGCCGGCCAGGAAACGGACTCGGGGCCGCTCTGTTCCGGCGAGGCCGCAACGGTCGGGACCGGCAGCGCCTCGGGCGCGGCAACGTCTTCCGCGGGCACCGGCGCGGTGGCGGCCGCTTCGGAGCGTCCCGGATTGAGCGGACGCGTCTCCGTCCGAACCAGCCGGGACTGAACCGGCAGCTCGGTGGGGAATGGCCGCCCGTTGGGCAGGGCCGGCGCTTCCACGCGCGCGGGACACGCCGCTTCCGGAGCGGAGACCGGCGCCTGCGGCTCAGGTGTCTCGAGCTCCGGTGTGACGAGGAGCGGCTGCACGGCCTGCATGACCGTGGCGGCAAAGGCCGCGGCCTGTTCCAGTTCTTCGCGCGAAGGCTCGGGCACCGCCGGCAGCGCGATGTCCACCGGCCCTGTGATCACTGGCGCGCCGACGGCGAACACCGGCAGGCCGGACTCGGCGGGAGCGGTGCTGATCACGGTCGGCATCGCGGACACACCGGCCTGGCCGTCGGCCAGGAGATCGGCGAAATCGCCGGCACCATCCGGGTTCATCCCGGGAAACAGGGCGGACTCGGCGGTGGGCAGCGAATTGAGGACACCGCCCGCGGTGGCGGTGGCGGCAGACGGGCTGGCGGAGAAATTGGGCAAGGTGGAGGTCATGCGGAGCATCCATCCTTGGGGAGCGGCGTTGTGCCAGCCATGGCACGCCGGGGTTGAACGGGTCAGGAAGCGGACTTGGTGGACTTCATCAGTCGGAGCTTTTCGGAGAGCGCGGCCGCGCGCTTGGCGAGCGTGCCTTCGGGCGTGGCAGTCTTGGCCATCTCCTCGAAGATCGGGGCGACGGTCTCGGACTTCATCAGCGAAAGGATTTTCACGACGGTGGTGTCGTCCATCTCGCGGAGGATGGAGACGGCGCCCCGCGGCGTGAGGGTGGCGTAGGTTTGGGCGAGAGCGCGGAGGTTCTTCGACTCGTCGGCGTTGATCTCGATGACCTTGCGGGCGATCTCGGCACGCATGCCCTCGATCTCGGCGCGGATCTTGGCAAGTTCCTGCTGCTCGGCCCCGAGGCGGGCGGCGCGCTGGTTGAGCTGCTCGGACTGCTGCTGCAGGCGGGCGCGCTCCTCCTTCAGCTCGGAGGCGAGTCCGTCGATCTCGATGGTCCAGAAATCCCAGCCCTGCGCCTGCTGCTCCTCCAGCGGGGAGGGCGGCATGGAGGTGATCGCGGCGGCGACAACCATCTCGGCGGCGCGCCAGAACCAGCCGAGGCCGACGGCGGTGCCGAGCACGACTCCAAGGACGGAGGCGACCAGGGGATGGGCTAACTTTTTCATGAAAGGGCGGGCTGCCGGAAGGCGCGGAACCCGGCGAGCTCGTCGAGCTCCTCCTGACCGGCGCGCAGGACCGCGATGCGATGCTGTTCACGCGCCTTCTCCTCGAGCTTGTTGACGGTCTTGAGGCGGCGATTGGCCTCGATGTATTCGGCGCGGCGCTTGTTCATCTCCTCGCGGGTCTCGATGACCTCGCGCTCGGCCTCCATGACGGCCTGGCACTCGCCGCGATAGACGCGCAGCAGCGCGGCGGCCTCGGCGGCCAGGAACTGGCCGGAGCGGCCGTGGAAGAGCACCTCGGCGAGCTCGGCCACGCGCTTGCGCAGCGCGGCCAGCTTTTCCTCGCTCTGGACGTAACGGTGGACGGCTTGGGCAAAAACCTCGCGGGCGCGCAGCTCCTGGTGAGCGCGCAGCACGCCGACGGGCTGGAGGGGGAAGCGGAACTTTTTCATGGCACGACGATGGTTTTGATCCGGCTGTAGCTTTCCGGCCGGGGGGTGAACTCGTGCACGCCCTGGCGCAGGAACTGCCGGAGCGGCTCCTGCAACGCGATGGCGCGGTCGAGCTGGGGACTGGCGCCCTTCTGGTAGGCGCCGATGGACACGAGGTCCTCGTTCTTGCGGTAAAGCGCCAGGTGCTCGCGGGCCGCGGCGGCGTGGGCCACCTCGTCGGGCGTGCAGATGTCGCGGGTGAGGCGGCTGACGCTTTCGAGCACGTCGATCGCCGGGTAGTGGTTGAAATGCGCCAGGTGGCGCGAAAGCACAAGGTGGCCGTCGAGGATGCCGCGCACGGCGTCGGCCACGGGTTCGTTCATGTCGTCGCCCTCGACGAGCACGGTGTAGATGGCGGTGATGGAGCCCTTCTCGCCCGCGCCGGTGCGCTCGAGCAGGCGGGGGAGCATCGCGAAGACGGAGGGCGTGTAACCGCGCGTGGTCGGCGGCTCGCCGATGGCGAGGCCGATCTCGCGCTGGGCCATCGCGAAGCGCGTGACCGAGTCCATCATGAGCAGCACGTTCTTGCCCGCATCGCGGTAGGACTCGGCGATCGACGTGGCGGTGAAGGCGGCGCGCAGGCGCAGCGGTGCGGAGGTGTCGGAGGTGGCCACGACCACGACGGCGCGCTTGAGGCCCTCGGGACCGAGATCCTTTTCGAGGAATTCGCGGACTTCACGGCCGCGCTCGCCCACGAGCGCGACGACGACCACGTCGGCGTTGCAGCCGCGGGCGATCATGCCGAGGAGCGTGGACTTGCCGACGCCCGAACCGGCGAAAAGGCCGATGCGCTGGCCGCGGCCCACGGGAACGAAAGTGTCGATGGCGCGCACGCCGGTCGGGAGCGGGTCCTTGATCCGCTGGCGGCGGAGCGGGTGCGGCGGCTTGGTGTCGTGCTCGGTGCGGTCCAGGGGCAGCAGGCCGAGGTTGTCCATCGGGCGACCGAGCGCGTCGAGCACGCGACCGAGCAGTTCGGGACCGGGCTTCGGCAGCGGCGGACGGTCGGCGGCCGCGACCTCGCAGCCCACGTGCAGGCCGGCGGTCTCGCCGAGCGGCATGAGGAGCACGCGGTGTTCGCGGAAGCCCACCACCTCGGCGCGGACCGAATAGCCGGTGCGCGGCGACTTCACGACGCAGATTTCGCCGAGGCCGACGTTGGGGCCCTCGGAGTCGATGATGAGTCCCGCGATGCCGGTGACGGTGCCCACGCGCTGCACGGCCGGCGCATGCCGCACCTGCGAGCGGAGGACATCGACCATCGGGATGATCGTGGCGGTGCTCATTGTCCGGTCAGGCCGTGGCTGAGCACGGTGAGCTTGGTCTGCAGACGCGCGTCGGTGAGGCCGAAGCGGCTGCGCACGAGGCAGTCGCCGGGCTGGAGATTGGCGTCGGTCTTGACTTTCAGGCCCGCGTAGCGGTTGAGCCAGCCGGGGTTGACGTGTTCGAGCAGCTCGGCGTCGCGCGGGCACAGGGAGAGTTCCAGGCCGTCGCGTTCGGGGAAAAGCTGTTCCAGGGCCTCGTGGCAGAGTTTCTCGACGACCTCGGCGGAGGGTTCGTAACCGGCCAGCAGGCGACGCGCGATGTCCACGGCCAGCGCGGGCAGCGCCTCGCGGAGCTGGGCGAGCGTGGCGGCCTCGACGCCGGCGAGCTTGCCGAGCACGCCTTCGCTGAGCTCCTGCATGTCCACGCGCATCTCGACGAGCTTCTGGTCCACGGTGGCGCGGGTGGCATCGACGCCCTTGTGGTAGGCGGCCTCGACCTTGGCGGCGAGTTCGGCCTCCGTGAAGGCGCGGCCGGCGCCGGGCAGCACGGCGCCGATCAGCGGGCGGTCAAAGGCGATGAGTTTGGCGAAAGGCATGGCGGCGGATTCAGGCGGAGAGTTTCAGCGGCGTGGCGGAACGCGGACGGCGCCGGCGGCGGAGCGTGAACACCGGGCTCGAGCGATAGGACGCGAGCACGTTGTCCTCGCCGAAGCTGCGCATGATGCCGCGCTGCACCCACTCGGGCGCGATGGCCCGGGCCGGAAACGGCCCGCGGCTGGAGCTGAAACTCTGGGACTGGATGAAATCGTGCATGGCGGTCAGGCGATGACGGCGGCGGCGTCGGCATCGATGGTGATCTGGCCCTCCTCCTCGAGGCGGCGGACGGCCTGGATGATGAGGTCCTGCGCGGCCTCGACGTCCTTGAGGCGGACCGGCCCGAGCATCTCGATCTCCTCCTTGAGACTCTCGGCGGCGCGCTTGGAGAGGCCGGCATAGACCTTGTTGCGCAAGGGCTCGCTGGCGGACTTGAGGGCGATGCCGAGGTTGCCGGAGTCGATCTCGCGCAGCACGCGCTGGAGGTCGGCGGACTGGAGGCGGTTGAGATCCTCGAAGCTGAAGAGTTTCTTGCGGATGGCGGCGCTGAGGGTGGCATTGCGCTCCTCGAGGCGGCCGAGCAGGGTCTTGCTGAGATCCTTTTCGAGGCTGTTGAGCAGGCTGGCGACGGCGCGCACGCCGCCGCTGTGGTGAAAGGCCGGGCGCTTCTTCGTGTCGAAGTGCTTGCCGAGACTGCGGGCGATCTTGTTCACCAGCTCGATGGAGGTGGACTCGATCGTGCCCAGACGCTCGATGACCTCCTCGCGCAGATCGGGGCTGAGCAGCGGGAAAACCTCGGCGGCCTTGGTCGGCTCGAGGTAGGAGAGGACAAACGAGATGGTCTGCGGCTGCTCGTTCTTGATGAGATTGAAAATCTGGCGGCCCTCCATCTCGCTGATGTCCTTGATGACCTCGATGGAGGTGCCGACGGCCGGGCCGACGCGGCCGACGATGGCCGAGGCGCGGTGGTCGCCCTTGGCGAGTTCCAGGGTGCGCTGCACGAAGCCGATGCCGCCCGTGGCGGACTGGACGCTGCTGGCGACAACGCTCGAAAACTCCTCCATGGCCTGCTTCACGACCATCTCGGGGATCATCTCGAACGCGGCCAT
>JAUPWC010000646.1 GCA_030916665.1 Verrucomicrobiota bacterium | reverse complement strand
TCTCGCCCTGCGCCCACAGCTTCACGAACAGCTTCTGCTTCTCGGTAAGGGGCTTGTCGGGGCTGACCTGCATCGCGCCCTCGTACGTGGAGGTGTCGATGCCACGGGCTCGTGCCTCCAGACCGGTGACGGCGGTGTTGGTGTTCGCCCCGCGCTTCTTCGGGCGGGGCTTCGTGGCGAGCCCGATCCCGCGCCCGTTGCCGGAGGCGTTCAGGCCATCAGGTCCACGGGGGCGTTTGGGGCTCGGCATTTCGCGGAGTCTAACGTAGAGCTAAGTTCGATTCCAGCACGTGATGAATCGGTTGCCTTTCTTGAGGTTCGTCTCTCGTTTCACGACGCGCAGGTTCCACGGCACGTGGAGGCCGCACACCTCCGGGTGGCGCAGCGGGACGATGTGGTCGAGCACGTAGCCGGCGCCCTTCTCGTCCGCCTCACGGCATATCGGTACGAAGGCTGTGATGGTCGCACACGCCGGGATCGTCGTGCGCCGCTTCGTAGCGGTCCACAGCCAGAACGCGCGGCGGTACCCAGGCTCTTCCGCGAACCTGCGTTGCTTGGCTTTGGTAGCGCGCTTCGAGGCCCGTTCGCGCTCGCCGGGGTGAGCCCAGTAGATGACCTGTTTGCGCTCACGGATGCAGTCTCCGCACGCAGCGGTTCGGCCGTCCTTGGAGGCGGTCCGCCGGTTGAACGCGCTGAGCGGCTTCGTGATGCGGCATCTGGTGCATTGTTTTTGCATACTTCGGATTCTAACTTAGATCGCCATCAGAAAAAAAAATTTTAGAAATTTCTAGTAGTTATGCCTCGATGAGTCTCTCCCGGCACGGGTGCAGAACGCGGGGGCGGTTCGGATTCGGGTTCAGCCCGCTCGAAAAGGAGTCTCTTCCTGCTCACCTCTCCGCACTCCGCCAGCGTGCGCTCCTTCGTCGCACCCGCCCCCTACGCGTCTATGTCTTTCTTCCTCAACCCACTCAGGAGTTCACACATGAACGCATCCAACGCCACCGTCGTCATGGTCTCTCGCATCGCAGGCGCGATCGGAGGCACTGGCCTCGCTCTCGCCTTCTTCAGCGGCGTCATCGTCGTCACGAACAGCTACCTCATGGCGGTGCTATGCTGGCTGATCTACATCCTCGGCACGATGCTCGCCGGCTACGCCGGCAGCGTCGTCGGCGGCCTGGCCGCCCGGCTGGCCACTGACGAGGAGCGCGTTGCCGCCCTGGCGGCCAGCGCCCGCTCGCTGTTCGCTCGCTTCACCACTCCCAAGGCTGAGTAACTGGCTTCGCCAGTTACTCCCCTTCCGCGTCTTTGTTCTTTAACCCTTCCCTGGAGATATCCATGGCCCGCATCACCATCGCTTCCCTTCAAGCCACCATCGTAGCGCTCGAAACCCAGCTCGCCGAGATCACGCGCGAGCGCGACGGCCTGCTCGTCGCTCAGCGGCCCAGCCGCTCGGCGCCGGCTCCGGCGCACATCGAGCAGACCCGCGCGCGGGCCGCTCAGGCCCCGCGCACCTCGGAGCGCCCGATCTCCGACTACCGCCGCGCCTGCGAGCAGGCTCGCGCCATGGCCATGGCCACCGGCCGCTCCGTGAAGGTGGGCTGAGCCATGCACGGCGACCTCTGCCTCACATTCAGCCACGACCTCAACACGTGGCTGCTCGGTTGGCCAGGCGACTGGCTGGCCATCACGCCGCAAGAGGCGCGCAACGCCATCGACGCCCGCAAACAGGGCGTCGCGGTGCTGCTCCTCGACGCCATCTGAACTCTTCGAGTATGCGCATACATCGTGCGCATAACGAAGCGCTCTCGGGCCTTCACCCCTCAACTCAACCACATTTGGACACATATGACCAAGAACACCGACACCCTGGCTCGCATTCGTACCGCTCAGCGCAAGGCCGCTCCCTCGGCCGCTGCTGACACGTACATGGACGCTGAGTTGGCTCAGCTCAAGGCGGCCAAGACCCCGGTCGCCGAGGCCGTCGAGGGCGACGACAGCGTGCGCGCACGCTTCGAGCGCCTCTACGCCGACTACCTGCACGCGGGCGACAACCTGCTGGCCGAGGTGCATGCCTCGGGCTGGGTGCGCACCACCGCCGCCCTGCTCTGCTCCGTCGCAATCGGCATAGGGGCTGCGATGCTGGGCACCTGGCTGGTCGACATGCTCATCGCCGCCACCCTCGGGGCTTCGGCCACGGGGCTCATCCCGCTCGTCATCACGATCGTCGGCTTCACGCTCGCGGCGATCGCATCACTGTTCGCGTCGCGCTTCGCATGCGGCGTGATCCTCGGCGATTACGACGACGCCATCGTCGCGAAGCTCGGGGCTGCGAAGAAGTTCGCGACTTCGCTCTTCGATCGCAAGGTCATCGTGCTCGGCACTGGGAGCGCAGCATGATCGAGATGGGATTGATCGTGGGGCTCGGGCTCTTGGTCACTTTGGCCAAGCTTCCGTGGCGCGGAAAGATGTGGGTGATCTCTCATCCATTATTGATGGACGCTATCGTCTTCGTGTTTCTGATAGCCGTCCACTGGGGCACCTTCAGTGGGGTCATGGTCGCAACCATCGGCGCTCTGTTCTGTTCCATCACGCTCGGCGTTGCCAAGTGGCTCGTCGGCCACGTGCGCGGCAACACGTACTACCCCGGCGTGTTCAACGTTGTTCGGAGGTTGATGTGATCTTCATCGTCCACGACTGCATCCTC
>JAUPWC010000645.1 GCA_030916665.1 Verrucomicrobiota bacterium | reverse complement strand
TCGAGATCGCCCTCTTCGGCCGCGACGAAGGCCGCTGGGTCTATACCGGCCAGGTGGACGAGCCCGGCAAGACCGTGCGCCGCGAGACCCCCAAGGTCGGCCGCAACGACCCCTGCCCCTGTGGCAGCGGCAAGAAATACAAGAAGTGCTGCGGCGTCGCCGCGTGAACCACCAAGGCGGACCTTCCGGTCCGCCTTTTTTAGTAGAAGGACGGAAACCGGCAACAAAACCGGCCGGTTCCGTGGTCAAACCGTCCCGCCGCCCGTTCGCAGCCGCGTCATCACTTCCAGGCCCATGCGGCCGTTGTGGTAGGGGCATTTCCAGAAACCGACTTTCTCGTGCGTCGGGATGAGCGCGCCCCCGCGCGTGACGCCGCGAAACCACTCGCCGTGCTCGCGATCAATCAGGCGCGTGGCGATGAAATCCCAGGTCTTCGCCGCCGCGGCAAAGTAACGCGCCTCGCCGGAGATCTGCCAAGCGTTGAGGAAGCCGACCACGGCCTCGGCCTGCGGCCACCATTCCTTCGCGCCGTCCACGATGCCGACGGGGTCACCGAGATTGACGATGCCGCCGTCGGGGTCCGTGCCCTCGGCGAGGGTCACGTCGGCGATCTTCAGCGCGAGGGCGCGCGTGCGGGCGGACAGGTCCGCTTCTCCGAGCACATCGGCCGCGCGCGTGAGCAGCCAAGCGGCCTCGATGTCGTGGCCGTAGGAAATCTTGTCGGAGGTCGGCCGCCAGTCGGTCGTGAAGAACAGCCCAAGGTGGCCGGTGCGCGCGTCCACGATGCGCGCGAGCATGAGCCCGACGAGGTCGCGCAACGCCACCCGCAGCCCGGCGTCGGGCCACAGTTGCAGCAGCCGTGTGTAGGCCTCCATCACGTGGAGCATCGTGTTCTGCGACTTGGGGTCGTTCTGATCCACCTCGCTCAGGCGCATGTCGGCGATCGAAGACCAGTCGCGAGCGAAGGCCTCGAGGTAGCCGCCGTGGACGCGTTCTCGGGCGTGGTGTTCCAGCAGCAGGAAAACGGCGACCGCCTGGTCGAGCGCGCGTCGGTCCCCGGTGGCGGCGTGGTATTCGCTCAGCGCGTAGATCGCGAAGGCCTGCCCGTAAACCTGCTTGCGGTCGCGCTTCACGGTGCCGTCGGCCTGGATGGACCAGAAGAAGCCGCCGTGTTGCGCATCGTGAAACCGGTTCATCAGGTCCTCGAGCGCGAGGTCCGCCATCGTGCGATGGGCCGGGTCGCCGTAGGCGCGGAACGCCGCCGCGTAGGTCCACAGGATGCGCGAACTCAGCAACGCGCCGCGCTCGACCCCGGGATCCACGCTCAGGTCATTGCCCAGCTGCCCGTGAAAGGTCCGCGCGGGACCATTGACGGCATGCCTGAGCCAGAAGGGCAGGATGTTGCCGCGCAGGTCGGCCTCGATGGAGCGGAGCAGATCGTCGGGGGTAACGGGCATGCGTGGAGACCGGCCAATGAGCCCGACCGGCCGGCCGGTGGCAAACCCGCGACGCAAAATCTCATTTTCCGGAAAAAGGATCATCCGGACACCCGCGACGGCCGGGATCTCATTCGTCGATGTGCGACGCCCGCCGGTAGCCGGCCTTGATCCCCGACGCCCGCCGGCACAACGTCGGACATGCTCTTCGCCCGCCGGCCGGCTCTCCTGTTCCTCGCCTGCCTGCTGGGACTCACGCTGGTCTCCGCCTCAGGCGCGGAAGCCAAGGAGCCGCGCCCGGAAAAGATCAAGCGCCTCGACTCCGCGCACCGCATCCCCGACGAAGCCACCTGGCACCGGCTGGCGGCACGCACGGAATCGTCGGCCTTCGCCCGCACCGAGGTGGTGAAGTTCCTCGTGGATCTGGAGAGCCGCCGCCGGCTCTGGTTCACGGACACCGAGCGCTACCCGTATCACTACTATTTTGCCGCCGAGCGTCTCTCCGGACCGGGCCGCCCGGTCAAGGAGCACGACCTGTTCAACACCTTCGAATACCGCGACCCCGACCGGCGCTTCGAGATGGGCACGATCACGCACTACCTCGATTCCGACATCTGGACGGTTGAGCTCTCCAGCTCCGACACCCTGTCCGGCGAGCGCATCCTGCGGCTCCAAGAAACGCTCCGCGACGCGCTCTGGATCGGCGACCGGCTGCGATTCCGGCCGCTCACCGACCTGCAGGAGCGCAACATCGCGAGCGTGCGCGACCGCCTGCCCGTGGCGACCACCGACGAGGTGTTCGCCGGCATCCGCTACCAGCCGCTCACGACCGGCCGCAGCTTCGGCTATCTGCGCACGGTGCGCGGTCCGCTGGACCCGGCGACGGTCCGCGCCGACCAGATCCTGGTGCTGGAGCAGTTGCCCGAAGAAATCCCCGTCAACGCCGGCGTGATTTCAACGGAACTGCAGGCGCCGCTCGGCCACATCGCGATCCTTTGCGCCAACCGCGGCACGCCCAACATGGCCCTGCGCGGCGCCGCCGACCGGCCGGACTGGCAGGCGCTTGAGGGCAAGCTGGTGGAACTCACGGTGGGGCCGCAGGAATTTTCCCTCCGTCCCGCCGAACCGGCCGTGGCACAGGCGCACTGGCAGAAACGCCGGCCGAAATCCATCCGGGTGCCGCAGCTCGACCCGGCCGAAATCCGCCTGCTCGACGTGAACAGCCTGCGCCTCAAGGACACCCGCTTCGCCGGGGCCAAGGCCGCGCAGCTTGGCGAGGCCTCGCGCATCAAGGGCCTGCGCACGCCCGGCGGTTTCGTGATCCCCGTCGCCCACTACCTCGCGCAAGTCAGCGCGTGCGGCGCGCTCGACGGCATGGCGGCGCGCTCGGCCGACACCGCGTTCGCCGCCGATGCCAAGGTGCGCGCCGGGTGGCTGGAGCAGGTCCGCACCGCCATCGAAGCCCATCCGGTGGACCCGCAGCTCGTGGAACAGGTCGCCGCGCGCATCCGCGCCACCGCCCCCAGCTCGCGCTGGATTCTCCGCTCCAGCACCAACGCCGAGGATCTCGCCGGATTCACCGGCGCCGGACTCTACCGCTCGGTTCGACTCAAGGCCGGCGCCAGCGACGCCGACATCGCCGCCGCCCTCCGCGGCGTGTGGGCCAGCGTCTGGCTGCAGGGCGCCTTCGAGGAACGTTCGTGGCACGGCGTGGACCACACCGCGGTGGCGATGGCGGTCCTCGTGCAGCCCTTCGTGGACGGTGCCACCGCCAACGGCGTGGCGATCACCGCCAACCCCTTCACGGAGGACCGCCCGGGCTTCCTGATCAACGCGCAGGTGCTCGGCGGCAGCGTCACCGGCGCGGGCGGCAACGAGATCCCCGAGCAGCACATGATCTACGATTTCACCGACCAGTTCGAGTTCGAGCTGCTGTCCCGCAGCTCGCGCAATGGCGGACAACCGCTGCTCACGGAAGACGACCTGAGGAAACTGGCGCCGGCGCTGAAAAAACTCCACAGCCACTTTCTTTGGCGCTGGCCCGGACCCGCCAACGCCGTGGATGTGGAATTCCTGATCGCCGGCGAGGACCGGCAGGTCGTCATCCTCCAAGCCCGTCCCTACACGGTGAGCTACAAGCGGCTGAAGGTGGAATAGACCCGGATTCAGATATTGGCCGCAAGCCGGGTAACTCTGCGCGGGGTGCAGGGACAGGCTTTCACGACGGCACGGGAAAATGCCACTGCTCCCGCAGCGCTTGGGCTACGAAGCGCCGGCAGGCGGGGCGAAAATCACACCGCCTTGTGCAGCGAACGCTGCACCCGGGCCACGAGATCCTCGTAGGTGTAGGGCTTGTGCAGCAGCTCGAAGTTGCCGTCGGGCGCCGAGCCCGGCGGCAGCATCTCCGCACTGTAGCCGCTGCAAAAGAGCACCTTCAGGCCGGGATACTCGCGCCGGATCATGTCGTAAACCTGCCGGCCGTTGCGCTTGGGCATCAGCACATCGAGCACCGCCAGTCCGATTTCCGCGTGGTGGCGGCGGATCAGTTCCTCGGCCTCGACGCCGTCGGCCGCCGCGATGACACGATATCCGGCATGCTCCAAAAACCGGATGGCCACCCGCCGGACATTGGGATCGTCCTCCGCCAGCAACAGCGTGCCCTCGCCCCGGCCCGCCACCACGGGAGCCGGCGCCACAACCGGGGTCTGTTCGACGTGACCCATGGGCAGCAGAATGCGGAACGTCGTGCCCCGCCCCGGCTCACTGGTGACACTGATGGTCCCGCCGTGCTGCCGCACGATGCCATAGACCACGGCCAGGCCGAGGCCCGTGCCCTTGCCGAGCGCCTTGGTGGTGTAGAACGGCTCGAACAGCCGCTCCTGCACCTCGGGCGCCATGCCCTGCCCGTTGTCGGCGACGGTCAGCAGGAGCCGCGAGCCGGGAGGCATCTCGCTCTCCGCTTCGCCTGCGGGCACACCGCCCTCGGTCTGCTCGAGGCTGATGACGATGCGTCCGCCCTCTGTGAGGGCATCGCGGGCATTCACACAGAGATTGATCAGCACCTGCTCAAGCTGGCTCTTGTCCGCCACCAGCTGGGTCGGACCGGGCAGGAGACGCGTCTCCAGCTCGACATGTTCGCCGAGCGTGCGGCGCAGCATGGTGACCACCCCGGTCACCAGCTCGCTCGGGTCGATGGGCTGGGCGCTGAGCGGCTGTTTCCGGCTGAAGGCCAGCAGCTGCTGCGTGAGCTGCGAGGCGCGCAGGGCGGCATCCCGGATGACCGCGACATCCTCCTTCGCCTGCGGGAGACCGGAGACCGCGTCCCGGAGGAACTCCGTGTGCCCGCGGATGACCTGCAGGATGTTGTTGAAATCATGGGCGACGCCGCCGGCGAGCAGGCCCACGGCTTCCAGTTTCTGCGCGGCCCGCAGGCGCTCCTCGGTCTGGCGCAGCGCCCGCTCCGCACGTTGCCGCCGCAGGATGTTGACCGAGAGCACGACGATGACACCGCACAGCAACAGCAGGAGAACTCCGGCCTGGATCACCCAGGTGCGATCAATCCGGAAATCGGTGGCCGGCCGGTTGATCACGGCGGTGCCGGGCGGCAGCTGGCTGACGGTCAACCCGAACCGGCGCATCTGCCGGTAGTCCACCTCGAGTTTCTGCGGCGTGTGCTGCACCACCGGGATGGTGTCGGCCGGCTCGCCCCCGAGCACGCGCGCGGACAGTTCCGCCACCTTCCGGCCGTGGAGGTCGGCCACCACCATGCCGCCGCCGATGCCGTCCCATTCGTAGTGGGACCAGTCCTTGTCGCCGGGCGGCCGCGCCGTGAGAAACAGCGGCACGCTGGCCCGTCGGGCCAGCGTGGAGCTGAACTCGGGGTTGTTGTAGTTATTCTCCCCGGCGGCATCACGGGTGACGTCCAGGATCAGGCCGATCCAGTCGGCGGGCAGGTTCGAAATCCGCTCGATCAGCTCCGCGTTGGTCCAGTTGTCGAAGTGCTCGATGGCCAGATTGCCGGCGAACTGCGGCGCATGAGCATCAAAGGCGCGGCGCTTTTCCCGGCTGCTGACTGTCTGGTTCCCGATCACGAGCAGGTGCCGGGCCTGCGGCCGCAGCGCATGAATCAGGGCGAAGGTGCCGCTGAAGTCCGACTCCTCGGCCACGCCGGTGAGGGCGCGCTGGCCGGCGATCAGCTCCGGCACAAAGTGGTTCACGCCGCCGAACACGATCGGGATTTGCGCCCCGAGCCGGGCCCGATGCCGGAGGGCGAAGTTGAATGCCGGGTCGTCGAGCGTGATGATCAGCCGCGGCGGACGCACCCGGCACTTGTGCTCGATGTCCGAGAGCAGCCATTGCTCGCGCTGTTGGTCGGGAAACCGGCGGAAGTCCAGATACTGGATGACGGGCTCGAATTCCGGATACTTCACGGAGAGCTCCGCGATCAGGCCGCTCACCATCTCGTCGCTCCACTCGTATCCCGGCGCATAGGAATTGATGATCAGGACATCCGGCGGCGGCGTGTCGACCGCCGACGACGGCAGCGGCAATCGGACCACGATCAGCAGCAGCAAGAGGCCCCGCCAAGCGGAAAAGGGACGGAAATGTTTCACAGCGATGAAAGTGAGACGGATGGGCGGCAAAACCGGTAGGGGGCCGGTGCGTTAACGAGCGTGTGGTCTCGCGCGGCGGGTTCAACTCTGAACCCGCCCATGACGCCGGGCGGGACCTTTGACCCTGGTCTAACGGCCCGCCGTCCAGCGATAGGCGCGGACCTTGTGGTCGAGCACATGCGGGACCACGAGAAACCGCTGCGGTAGCAGATAGGTGTGGTCGGCCGTGCCGCGCCCGAGGGAGAGCAACACGGCGGGTTCACCGGCCGCGGTCACATGCAAAAGGTCGCCCGTCCACCAGTCGGTCACGGTGTAACCGTCGCGGCCGTCCGGCTCGATGCCGTCGATGCGCCCGATGGCGCTGCGGCCGATGCGGCCCTGCTGCGGCGTGTCGCCAAAGGTGACGAAGGAAAGATGCCCGGGCCGCTCCTTGCCGTCCGCGCCGCGCACCGTCCAGCCCCCGAGCAGCAGGCGGTGTTTTTCGGCCTTGAGGCCGTTGAGCCCGCCGCTCTGGGTGCGGTCCACCTTGAGCCACGGCTCAAATTTGCCGCCGGCGAGACGGAAGACGGTCCCGCGCCGGTTGCTGAACACATAGACGTTGCCCGCCTCGTCGGCCGTGCAGTCGTTGAACGAGCCCGGGCCGTCCTCGGGCTGGTGCCGCGCCGTGATGGCGCCGGTCGCGGGATCGATCTCGACGAGGTCGGCGTTGTCACCGACGTAGAGCCGGCCGTTGGCCAGCGCGAGCCCCTTGGGGTCCTGCAGACCGGCGACCCATTTCAACTCGAGCATCTTCCCGTCCGGGCCGACGCGGCTGATGAACCCGTCGCCCGGCGTCGCGCCCCGGCCGTAGGCTCCCATGTTGGAGACGTAGAACTGATTCCGTCCGGCATCGAAGACCACCGACTCCGGCGCGGAGAAACCGCCCGTCTCCCAGAGGAGTTCGGGCAGCTGCGCCAAGGCGCGGACAGCGGCGACAACACAGAGGGCAAGCCAGCGGAAGGGAAGCGGCATGGGATGGGGGGAGGCCCGAGCTTAGCCGAACAGCTCCCGCACACAACCGGATGTCGTGTCACCCGCCCGCTGTCGGTCCGGCCGCTTCCTCACTCCGGGCCAAGCGCATAGCCGATCTTGCGCTCGGCGATCTCGCGCAGAGCCGTGTCCTCGGCCGTGAGCTTTTCCAGCGACTCGACCAGCGGCCGGCTGCCGCGGCGCAGCTGCTTCACGCGGCGCGACACCACGTTGACCAAAATATAGGGATCAGGAATGACCTCCCGGGCGGCGAAAACGTATTCATCTCTCATGGTGGTGTGGGTTCAGAGCCCGAAGGGCAGACAGCGCTTGAGCGGCGCGGAGTGGCCGGGCGCGACCAGTTTGTCGCGGGTTGCGCGGCGTTTGGACTTGGTGCTCTTGTTGGCGAGCAGATGGCGGAAGCCGGGGGTGCGTCGGATCAGTTTGCCCGTGGCGGACAATTTGAACCGTTTGGCGACGGATTTTTTGGTCTTTTGCATAAAACGGTTCCCGGCGGCAGGACGAAGGGCCAGCCGCCCTCATTCTGGTCATCGGCCTGCCGTTCGGCGCAGCCGGCCGGCGCCGCATCCAGCACCGCCTCCTGACGCTCCATGTCGGTCTCGCCCGTGAGTTCGATCCGCGCCCGCTCGTAGTCGCTCTGCGAAATCTGCAGCGGGGTGCGGCCCGCCTGCACGGCCATCTCGCGGGTGCGGTTCTGGACCATCTCGCGCGTCACGCCGCCGGCGTCCGTGACAGGGGCGGCCCGACCGGCCGGCGAGTGCGCCGGGGGATGCGGCAAGAACGTCCTCACGCGCCCGCCTTTCGCCCACGGCGCAGCCCCGTAAGCACGAAGAGGAATAAGGAAGGAGGCATGATAGGGGAAAGAGATGACTGCGGTCGCGCAGGCCGCGCAGGAACAGCACCCCGCGAACACCACGATGCCCCTGCCATCGTTGTCCGCACCGGCGTTCTCTCCTGAGTGTGGACATTCTAGGCGCGATGTCCGGACAAC
>JAUPWC010000644.1 GCA_030916665.1 Verrucomicrobiota bacterium | reverse complement strand
GACAAGATCACGCTCTATGTTTCCGACGGCGACAAGGCGCTGCTCGCCTCCAAGCAGGTCCATGGTTACGCCCGGGCCGGCGATTCGGCCGAGGGCATCGTCCTCACCCCCGGTGTCGAGACGGTGGACGCGTCGGGTCTGGACACGAGTTTTCTGGAACATTCCTACTTTGCAGAAAGCGGTTCCGTGCTGAAGGACATCCGGCGTCTCGTGCTGGAGGGATTGCGCGCCGCCCAGCGCGGTCTCGCGGAGAAGCACACGACGGCCGGTCGCTATTGGAAATTCATGCCGGCTGTGGTGCCTTGATCGCCGGCATGGAGCGTGACGGGCCCCTGTGGCGGTGCCCGGCGAAGGACGCGTTGACGGTCTACTTCTGCCTTCGTTTCGCTCGACCCCACATCGCAAGCGCCGACCGACACGATCAACCCGCCCATGTTCCGTCGCCACCTCCTTCCCTGGCTGACCCTCGCTTTCTACCGCGCTTGGGTTGCGACATGGCGCACCACCGTGGTGCACTCGAAGGCGTTTCAGGCGATGCTGGATAACAAGCGACCGTGCGTTCTCGCCCACTGGCATCGGGACGAACTGGCCGTCGTGCGCTACGTCGGCACCTATCGCGTGGCCACGCTGACTTCGAACAGCCGGGACGGACAGTTGATCGATTTCGTGATCCGGCACCTTGGCGGGGTCACGGCCAAGGGTTCATCCAGCGGCGGCGGGGCGGGCGGACTACGGGCGCTCATCCGGCTGATGAAGGCCGGGCATTGCACTTCCATGGCGGTGGACGGCCCGAGAGGCCCGATCTTCAAGGCCAAGCCCGGGGTCTTTGAACTGAGCAAGCTGACCGGTGCGGCGATCATTCCGGTCGGCGTCGCCAGCCAAAGCCGGATCATCTTTGAAAAATCCTGGAACAAGGCGCGACTGCCCAAGCCGTTTAGCCGGGTGGTGGTGATCTTCGGTGAGCCGTTGGACGTGGACATCCGGAAGGAACCCGACCTCCACAGCCCGCAACTCGCGGAGCGGCTGGAAGCCAGCATCACGGGGACTTGCCGGGAAGCCGAGGCTCTCGGATTGCGCGCGGTCGGAGGCAATTCGGCCCGGGCGGGTGGATTTGCTCCGGTCTAAACGGCCCGGTTTGGGCCTTGGCAGGCTCCGGCGGGAGTATTTGCTCAACGCATGGCTGACACCACGAACAGCCCGGCAAGGACGCCGTGGCATTTATGGACGATCGGAGCGGTTGCGCTCCTCTGGAATTCGGTCGGGGCGCTCGACTTCGCCATGACGCAGCTGAAGAGCGAGGCCTACCTGGCGGCGTTTACACCCGAGCAGCGCGAGTTCCTCTACAAATTCCCGCTCTGGTCCGTCATCGGCTGGGGGGTGGGCACCTGGGGCGGACTCATCGGTTCGCTGCTGGTTCTGCTTCGTCGAAGTCTGGCCGTGACGCTCTTTGGTGCTTCGCTGGCCGGCATCGTCGTCACCAATCTCTACAGCTACGTCCTGTCCGACCTGATGAAGGTGATGAACAGCGGCGCCGGAGCGATGGTCTTCAGCGCGGTCATTTTTGTGATCGGCCTGCTCCTCTTTCTCTACGCCCGGGCGATGGCCAAGCTTGAGGTGCTGCGCTGACGGTTAAATTTTCCGCTTCAGTTGTCCGGCCAGCGTCGGCCGGGGCGTTGTGTCGTTGATCGAGCTGCCATCCCCCCAGGGCCTCGCGCACCATCCGCCTGCACCGGGTCCTCCGCGCCACGCCCGAGACAATTTTTCAAGGCCTTCACCGACGCTTTCGCCCGCTGGTTGCGGCCCTTCGGGTTCATCGCCAAGGTCCACCAGCTCGACGCCAAGGTCGGCGGCGCCTACCGCATGTCGCTCACCAATTTCGGCACGGGCCACAGCCGCAGCTTTGGCGGCACCTGCCATGAGCTCGTCCGCGGCAAGCGCGTGCGCTACACCTGCCAGTTTGAAGGCGGAGCCCTGCCCGGAAATATGCCACGACCGTCACGCGGTGTAAGGGGCATTGCGTGATGATCGAGCAGGCCGGGGTGCCGCCGATCATCCCGGCCGAAATGCGCTGGCTCGGCTGGCCGGATTCGCTCATCCAGCTCCCCAGCTGCTCGAGCCGGACATTCCGAACAGCTGAGCGGCTGGGGCCGTGGCGGGGCGGGGGTTACTTCGCCGTGCGTTTCGATTCCAGCCGTCCGTTGATCGTCTGCCCGCCGATGGTCACGTTTTCCAGCACGAGGCCCTCGACGTTTTTCAACATGAAGGTCCTGTCGGCCTGCTTGATGGCGATGTTACGCAGCACGACCTCGGTCAGCGGGGCCGCCGCGGGTGCGTCGCCGTCGAAGACCGTGCCGGCGCGCTCCACCGTGAAGTTCTCGAACACGATGTCGCGGTAGGTGGACGGGAAGTTGCCGCCCAGCTGCCCGGGGTAGTCGAGCTGGAACCAGAAGAGGTTGTCGAAGGACTCGACGGTGAAGTTGCGCACGCGGATGTGCTCCACGGTGCCGCCGCGGTCGAGGTTGGCCTTGAAGCGGATCGCCGACACGCCCTTGCGCAGGATGTTGTCGCTGAAAAACACATGGCGCACGTCGCCCGACATCTCGCTGCCGAGGGCGATGCCGTCCTCGCCGCCCATGTCGTTGTGGCGGACGACGACGTATTCGCTGGGCCGTCCGATGGTGCGTCCATCGAGATCGCGGCCGGATTTCACCACCACGGAGTCGTCGCCGGTGCGGAAGTGGCAGTGCTCGATCAGCACGTAGCGGCTGGAATCGACGTCGATGCCGTCGTTGTTGGCGTGGTGGCTGTCCACCTTGATGCGGCGCACGGTGGCGTGGTCGGTATAAACCAGGTGGTTCACCCAGAAGGGCGCGTGCAGGAGCGTGTAATCCTCAAGCAGCACGCGCTGGGCGCGAAAGAACTGGATGAGCGGTGGCCGCAGGTGCGTGCCTTCGCCGAACACACGCTGGGCCACCGGAGTGCCGTCCGCGCCCATGCGGCGCAGGCGGTCCATGTCATCGCCCTGCAGGTCGCGCTTGTTCCAACCGTGGAAAACGCTCGCGCCGTTGCCGTCGATCGTGCCCTTGCCGGTGATGGCGACGTCCTCCACCTCGAAGGCGTAGATCAGCGGCGAATACGAATGGAGTTCCGTGCCCTCCCAGCGCGTGAGCACGACGGGCAGGTAGTGCTTCGGGTCGGGGCTGAAGAGCAGGGTGGCGCCCTCGGCGACGTGGAAATTGATCCGGCTCTTCAGCTGGACGGGGCCGTGGCTCAGCCAGTTGCCCGCCGGCACGATGACGCGTCCGCCGCCGGCCTGGCTCGCGGCCGCGATGGCGGCCTTGATCGCCGGCAGGGCGTCGGTCCCGGGTTTGGCACCGAAATCCGTGATCGGAAAATCCTTGGCCGGGATGCGTGGCAGCTCGATGGTGGCGACGATCTCCTCGACCATCGCCCAGTCGCCGGGTGCGCTTTTGATGGCGGCGCTGGAGGTCAGCGTGAGACTCGTGGCGAGGAGCAGGCAGGGCAGGGTAAGGCGCAGGAGGTTCATTCGCCTGCTACAGTTGTCTGCAACACCCGTTGGTCAAACTGCGTTTCCTCGCGGTGCCCGTGGTTTGCCCGGGAAGCAGGGCGTGGGACCGGCGAACCGGGCCGCTGAGCGTGTGCGGCATCTGGTCGGTCGCAACCAGTAGCTTGTCGAACTCGCCGTCCGTGTGGCGGCGGAAAGCGGCGAACAGGATTCCGGCTTGGAGTCGTTGCGTTGTTCCCCCGGGAATTGGACCAGCTGACCCGGCAGCCCGCCGCCACCGCGCCCGCCGCCGCCGAGTTCACGCACACCCTGCGCGACGAAGCCACCCATCTCCGTGGCGCGGTGCTCGTCCTGCGCGAGCGGGTGGAAGGACGAAACGGAAGGCGGGTCGGGAAAG
>JAUPWC010000643.1 GCA_030916665.1 Verrucomicrobiota bacterium | reverse complement strand
TTCTACCTGGCCTTGCTGGCGCTCGGCGAAGTGCTGCCGCCGGGGCCGGCCTACATCGGTGCGGCGGTGGCGTCATCGCTGCTGATCGTCGGTTACAGCGTTTCGATCCTGCACAGTTACGCGCGGGCCGGCAGCATCGCCGCGCTGCTGACGGCGGAGCACGGCGTGCTCTACGTCGTGCTGCGTATGGAGGACTACGCGCTGCTCGCCGGCACGACCGCCCTGTTTGTCGTGCTCGCCGCCATCATGTTCTTCACCCGCAACGTGGACTGGTTCGCCCAGGAGGCGGGCAAGGCGGAGGTCCGGGCGTGAGAAGCAGCTGGAAAAATCCTTCGTTTCGGGAGGAACTTCCCGGGTGGGTGCTGCGCGGCGTGCTATGCGCTGCAAACAGTGCCTGGTGGGCGGTCATGGCAGGTTTTACCCACCCCTTGGAGATTGCTGGTATGATCCTCGGCGTGAGTGCTTGGGTGGTGGCCTTCGCCGCTTTTGGCGGCTGGGCTCGAGGCGCGGGGCGCATTGCATCGGCCCGCTTTGCTGAGGCTTTGAAAACGGCCGCGTGGATCAAACTCCTGCTCGTCGTGTTGGGCTTGCCTGCGATGGCTTGCGGCCGGTTTCTGCCTGAGTGGATGACCGTCTTTGTCTTCGGATTTTCCATGGACATGGTGTTGGGCATGTTGGCACTCGGTGGCGTCGCTTGGCTGGCTGGATTGTCCGAGTTCGATCAGGTCTCACGGATGGATTCCCTTGGCTGGACAACTCTGACGACCGTGCTTGAGGGCGCCTTGATGACTGCTCTGATCGTGTTGATCGCCGCAACGGTTCTGGGGTGGCGCAGGCTCAGGGCCGCTGGGCAGCTTTCTCCAGTCCGCAGTTCGGGCTAGGAGGTTGTGCCGCCCCCCGGGGCCGGCGTGCTCTTGAAAAGCGCGTCCGGTCCCGGGTGGCTTCACGGCAATCGCTCTATCTTCAGGATGCGGACGGGTGGGGTGAGTTTCTGGCCGTCGGCGGGGGCGGTCTGGATTTTCTTCACGATGTCCAGGCCCTTGGTCACGCGGCCGAAGGCGGCGAAGCCCTGGCCGTCGGGGTTGCGCTGGCCGCCGAAATCCAGTTCCGGCTGGGCGCCGAGGCAGATGAAGAAGTCGGAGGTCGCAGTGTCCGGGCCGGCGCGGGCCATCGAGAGCGTGCCGTCGAGGTGTTTGAGACCGGTGTCGCGGGTGCGCTCGAGGGCGAGGGCCGGCCAGTCCTTCTCGGCGTGCTCGGGGTTCACGCCACCCTGGATGACCTCGATCTTCACCGCGTTATTGGGCTGGTTGTCGGGTTGGAGTTTCACCGTGCGATGGAAGACGCCGCCGGTGTAGCGGCCGGCGTCCACGTATTTCAGGAAGTTCGCGACGGTGGCGGGGGCTTGGTCGGCGTGAAGCTCGGCCTCGAGCACGCCGAGTTCGGTGGTGATGCGGACGGCAGGTGCGGCGAGCACGATGCAGGGGGCCAACAGGACCAGCAGCAACGGGTGAAGGCAGCGATTGAGCAGGTTCATGGATTTAAATCAGGTTGAACCACAGAGGCACAAAGGCACGGAGCAATTCATGGATTGGGCAGGATGCCTGGGGATTGAGGTCCGGCTTTGTGTCTCGGTGTCTTGTGGTTCAATTTTTCGTCACGTGGCTGTGAGCCGGAACACGGTTACTTCGGGGCGGACGTTGAAGCGCACGCGCAGCAGGTGGCCGAGGCCTCGGTTGATGTAGAGTTTGCGGCCGTCGCCGAGATCGAACTCGCCGGCGCTGTAACGCTTGTTGCGCACGGGCAGCAGCGGCGGGGGCAGGAAGGGCGGCTTGCACTGGCCGCCGTGGGTGTGGCCCGACAGGATCCAGCCGCGGTAACCGGACCAGCGCGGCAGGTCGCAGGTGTCGGGGTTGTGGCTGAGCACGAGGGCGGGTGCGTCCTGGGCGAGACGGGGCAGCACCTTCTCGGGGAGGAAGCGCCGGCCCCACAGGTCGTCGAGACCCACGATCTGCAGGCCGGCCACGTCGGCACTCTGGTTGCGCAGCACGGTGTGGCCGGCGTCGGCGAGCAGGCGGGAAATTTTCTCCGCGACGGCGGGTTCGTTCCAGCCCTTGCCGTAGTCGTGGTTGCCAAGGATGGAGAAGGTGCCGAGCTTGCCGCGGGGGAAGACGGGCAGCAGGGCCCTGGCCTGCTCTAGGGTTTGCGGGCCGCGGTAGGAAACCAGGTCGCCGGTCTGCACGACAAGGTCGGGGGCCAGGGCGCTGATATCGGCGAACACGCCTGCGAGATAGGTGTCGTCCACCTGCGGGCCGATGTGCAGGTCGCTGATCTGCACAAGAGTCTTGCCGGCGAGCGCGGCGGGCAGGTTGGCGATGGGCAGATCACGGCGCACGAACTCCACCCAGGTCGGTTCGACGCGCCAGGTGTGGAGCAGCGTCGCCGCCACGCCGCCGCCGAGCGTCAGCAGGAAATGCCGGCGTTTCATGGGGACGGTCCGGACCGGCGCCAGACCGAGGCTTGGCGCAGTTCGGTCACGAGTTCCCAGCGGCCGGGCAGGGCCGCGCGCACGAGGTCCACTTCAAACGGATAAAGCACCGCCTGTACCGGTCGCTGCCCGCGGTCGAGCCAGGCAAGGAGGCGGGCCGACTGCTCCGGCGTGAGTTCGTTGAAATTGAGGCTGGTGACGCCGGCGTAGTAGAGCAGAGCCCCCGAGGTTTGGCAGCCCACGACCCACTCACCGGCCGTCAGGTTTTGCGCCGCCCATTCGCCCGCCAGCCGATAGGGCCGCTCATCCAGTTCGGTGTGCCGGATGCGCAGCTCGCGGTTCCAGGCGGCGAACCAGCCGACGGTGCCGAGCAGCAGCACCAGCGTGAGCGGCAGATTCAGGGCCCGGCCCGGCGCGGCGGTTTCCGGCGCCGCACCGTCGGGGACAAGCCGGGTGGTGAACAGCAAGGAAGGGAACCGCACCTCCTGCAGCACGAGGACCGCCGCTAGTCCGGCGGCGGGCAGGGCCGGGAGGATGAAGCGCAGATACCACCAGTGCTCGTGCGTGCATTCGTAGAACGCATAAAAAAACGGCAGGATTCCGCCCCAGAGCAGCAGCAGTGCCTTGTGTTTCCGGCTGACGTGCAGGAACGGCAGCGCCGCCGCGGCCAACACTAGCGGACTCGCCACAATCGTAATCCATAGGGCGTAGTGACTGAGCGTGGTCATGAAGTGT
>JAUPWC010000642.1 GCA_030916665.1 Verrucomicrobiota bacterium | reverse complement strand
TGTTCATGTTGCCAGTGTCTGCGAATCCAAACGCACAAACTCGTCAGAATCCTAGAATAAGTCTGCTGAGCTAGCTTTAACAGCAATGTCTTCTGTGTCCACTCGCTGCGAATGACCGCGAAGCAGATAAACCGCTAGGGTCACGATTTCGTGGTTCGCTAGCTCTTTCTTGGCGCGGGCTGGTCTCTTTATTTCAGCCATGTGATCTTGATCTCTGATTCCACAGATTTGAACTCACGGTCGGCGGTGACGAGTTCGGCCTTGCGACTCTTGGCGAGGGCGGCGGCGAAGGCGTCGGCCAGGCCGAGCTGGTGGGCGGCTTTGTAGGAGGCGGCGGCTTCGGCCAATTCCCGATCAGATGGAATGATTGCGACCGGAGTGTTGGTGGCAAACTCCTTGGCATCAGCGAGCGCGCTGCCACCCAAGCGCCCCTCCACGCGATAGCAAACCTCGGCCCAATTGACGGCGCTCATCAGTATTGGCTGATCTTTTTCCGCGGCACGATGCATGAGCGCTTCAACGGCTTCCGCGCCGGACTCGTCAAACAGCAACGTAAGCAGGGCGGATGCGTCCAAAACCAAGGCCTTCATTTGCGGCGGTCCTCGGCAATCTTGCGGTCCTCCCGGGCGCGTTCCGCCGCCCGGTCTTCCAGCAACTCCTGCACGACGGACTTCTCGCCGGGCTTCGACTTGAAGATGCCCCGGAAGGAGCTGATGTATTCCTTGGTGACGGGCTGGACGACGAAGCGGCCGTCCTCCTCGACGAAGTTGAGCCGGGTGCCCTCCTTCAGGCCGTATTTTCGCCTGAGGCGGGCCGGGATGACAACCTGCCCTTTGGATGTCATGTAAGCGGATTCCGTGTTCATGGTGACTATGTTCGAAATAGGGGAATGGTCATAAAAGTAAGGCAAGAATAAATTAGTAAGACGTGGTAAAAAACAGGGACTACAGGGCATCTGGCCGACATGGGCAGTGCAGACCGTTTCGTGAACTCTTTGTCGAGAGGGACCGGCTCCAGA
Source organism: Verrucomicrobiota bacterium (assembly GCA_030916665.1). Taxonomy (GTDB): domain Bacteria; phylum Verrucomicrobiota; class Verrucomicrobiia; order Opitutales; family Opitutaceae; genus Lacunisphaera. The sequence goes on along the minus strand of JAUPWC010000642.1, from coordinate 1,842 downwards.
GAGGCCGCGCTCCGGACTGCGGATAATCGCTTGCAAGCAAGCTCCTACAAAAAGCATATCTCCACGCTCCTATGCCCGCGCCGCGCGAACTGCCCATCTACGAACTTGAGGAACGCCTCGTGGCGGCGGTGCGTGCGCAGGGGCGGCTCATCGTGCAGGCGCCGACGGGGTCGGGCAAATCCACCCAGGTGCCGCAGATGCTGCTCAACCACGGGCTGCTGGGGCAGGGTGAGGTCGTGGTGCTCCAGCCGCGGCGGTTGGCGGCGCGCATGCTGGCACGACGCGTGGCCGAGGAGGTCGGCACGCAGCTCGGCGACGTGGTCGGCTACCAGATCCGGCTCGATTCGCGCGTTTCCAAGGCAACCCGCATCCGGTTCGTGACCGAGGGCATTCTGCTCCGGCAAATGTCGTTCGACCCGGCGTTGCGCGGCATCAGCGCCATCGTGTTCGACGAGTTTCACGAGCGACACCTCTACGGCGACATCTCGCTGGCACGGGCGTTGCAGATCCAGCAAAGCAAACGGCCGGACCTGAAGGTCGTGGTGATGTCGGCCACGCTCGATACGGTGCAGCTCAAGGGCTACCTCGCGCCCTGCGAAGTGCTGACCTCGCAGGGGCGGACGTTTCCGGTGCAGGTGGAATACCTGTCCAAGTCGGTGGATTTCGAGCACGACCCGGTCTGGGCGGTGGCCACGCGCGAGTGCGAGCGCATCGCCGCGCGCTCGACGGGCGACATCCTCGTGTTCATGCCCGGGGCCTACGAGATCAGCCGCACAGTGCAGGATGTGCAGGGCTCGCATGGGTTGCGCGGCTTCGTGTGCTTCCCGCTCCACGGCGAGCTGCCGCCGGACCAACAGGACCGGGCGGTGGCGCGCTACGAGTCGCGGAAGATCATCGTCTCGACGAATGTGGCTGAGACCTCGCTCACCATTGACGGCGTAACGGCGGTCGTGGATTGCGGCTTGGCGCGCGTGGCGCGTTACGATCCACACCGCGGCATCAACACGCTGCTCATCGAGAAGATTTCGGTGGCCTCGTCGGACCAGCGCGCCGGTCGCGCCGGGCGCACGGCACCGGGTGTCTGCGTGCGCCTCTGGACCGAAAACGAGCATGCGCGCCGTCCGTTGCAGGAACTGCCCGAGGTGAAGCGCCTCGATCTCGCCGAGGTGGTGCTGACGCTCAAGGCCGCCGGCATCGATGACATCGCCAACTTCCCGTGGCTGGAGAAACCCGAGCCCAAGTCGCTGGAACGGGCTGAGACGTTGCTGGAGGATTTGGGGGCGATTGGTGTAGCGGCGGTCTATGACCGCCGGGGTTCGGAAGACGGCGGTCATAGACCGCCGCTACAGATCACTGACGTCGGCCGGAAGATGCTGCGATTTCCTATGCACCCGCGCTACGCCCGCATGTTCCTCGCGGCGCAGGACTACGGCTGCGTGCGCTCGGTGGCGCTGATGGCGGCGCTGACGCAGGGGCGGAATTTCCTGCTGCGCAACGTGGACAAGCGCACGCAGGAGGCGCGCGACGACCTGTTCGGCGAGGAGCACGAATCCGATTTCTTCCTGCTGATGCGGGCGTGGCGCTACGCCGACAAGGCGAACTACAACCCCGACGCCTGCCGTCGGCTCGGCATCCACATCCAGGGCGTGCGCCAGGTCGGGCCGCTCTTCCAGCAGTTCCTGGAGATCGCCGAGGCGGAAAAACTGGATGTGGGCGAGAAACGCATCGACGGTGTCGCCGTGCGCAAATGCGTGCTGCTCGGCTTCAGCGACCACCTGGGCCGGCGTCTCGACCAAGGCACGTTGCGCTGTGAGCTGGTCCACAAGCGCAAGGGCGTGCTCG
>JAUPWC010000641.1 GCA_030916665.1 Verrucomicrobiota bacterium | reverse complement strand
CGAAACCTGTCATTCTGAGCGCAGCGAAGAATCCATCGGGGGAAACGCGGCTCGCCCAACGAGACGGTGATCCCACTGGATTCTTCGCTCCGCTCAGAATGACAATCCCGCCTGATTAGGGGGCAACGACTTGAGGGAGATATGCGCACCTTACGAGGCGCGGGGCTGATAGCCCCGTCTCCAACCAGTCCGAAGCTAGGGTCAGGTGCGATTTGTCCCGCCGAACGTTATCGCCGCGCCCAAATCCGCAGCGACGACAGCAGGAAGTTCTCCAGCGCGGCTGACTCGTTGAGGTTCAGGCGGAGGAGGCCGGTGTCGTGTTCGAGTTGGGCGATGGCGGCGACGGCGGCCCGGCGGGTGGTCTCGGGGCTGTTCGTCTCGGCGGCCAGGCGCTGCATGGCGAAGTCGCGGGTGGCGCGCTCGATCTCGGCGAAGAGTTTCGTGCGGACGCCGTTGGCGATGCCGGTCTCGATGGCGGCCTGTTCGTCGTCGTCGATGTCGTCGGGGAGCTTTTCCTTCTGTTGCTTCCAGATCTGGTCGGTGGCGGCGGCGAGGACGGCGTTGAAGCGCGTGATGAAGCCATAGACCGCCATGACCTGGTCGGCGATGGCGCGCTTGTCGGCCGCACCGGCGGCGGCTTGGCCGAGCCAAGCGGTGTAGTCGGCGAGGGCGGATTTCCAGAGCTCGCGGATGGACTCGTCGGCGTCCACGAGGGCGGCGTGGCCGTCGTCGGTGAAGCGGAAGAGCAGGCAGCGGCTGCGGATGGTGGGCAGGAGCGAGTAGGGGCGGGTCGTCAGCAGGAGGATGGTGGTGCTGGCGGTGGGTTCCTCGAGGGTCTTGAGGAAGACGTTGGCCGCGTTGATGTTCATCCGGTCGGCCTCATAGACGACGAGCGTCTTGCGGAGGGAGACCTGCGGGGAAACCTGGATGCGGCCGATGGCCTCGCGCATGGGCTCGACGCCGATCTGCCGGGACTTGCCGGCCGGGCGCAGGGCGAGGAAGTCGGGGTGCTGCTTGGGCGGGAAATACTGCGTGCCGTGACGCGGGTCGTTGAGCAGGCGGTCGGCGATCGCGTGCGCGACGCTGGCGAGCGTGCTGAGGTTTTCGCCGTGCAACAGGAGGCTGTGCGCGAGGCGCTGGCGCTCAATGGCGCGTTCCAGGACGGAAACCGTCGGCGTGCCGGCGAGGGCGGGGGGCCAGGGCGTGACGGCGGGGGATGACATCGGAGGGGGCAGAGGCGGGGTTCGGAGACCCCGCCCTACAACGGAAGAAGTCAGGCGAGGCGTTTTTGGACGACGGCCCAGATTTTCTTCTCGATGGCGGCGGGGGTCTGGGTGCCGTCGAGCACGACGACGCGGTCGGGCCACTGTTTGGCGAGGAGCAGGTAGCCTTCGCGGACCTTTTTGTAGAAGGTGATGTTCTCGCGTTCCATGCGGTCGGGCAGGTCGGAGGCGCGCTGGCGCACGCGCTGGAGGCTGACCTCGGTGGGCACGTCGATGACGATGGTGAGATCGGGCATCACGTGGCCGACGGCAAAGCGGTTGATCTCGGCGACCGGACCCGGGGCGAGGTTGCGGGCGATGCCCTGATAGACGGTGGAGGAGTCGAGGAAACGGTCGCTGAGGACGATGGCGCCGCGCTTGAGGGCGGGGGCGATGACCTCGCGCACGACCTGGGCGCGGGCGGCGGTGAAGAGGAGCAGCTCCGTCTCGGGGGTCATCTCGTCGCCCTTGGAATTGTGGACGATGATGTTGCGGATCTGTTCGCCGATCTCGGTGCCGCCGGGCTCGCGGGTGGCGACGACCTCGCGGCCGGACTTCTGGAGGCGGTCGGCCAGGCGGGCGATCTGAGTGGATTTGCCGCTGCCTTCGGAGCCCTCGAAGGAGATGAGTTTGCCGGCGGGTTTGGACTTGGGGGGCATGGGAAAGGTGAGGCGGGCAGGGAACCAACCGGCGGCGGGCCGCGCAACAGATTTCAGCGGCGCGGGTCCGGCATTTTAATTGCTCGGCGCCGACAATCGCGCCAACACTCGCGCCACTTACATGTTCGCCCTCCTCGCGCCTCCCGCCCTCGTCTCCGTCGTCAATGTCTGGCAGGTTTTCCTCACCACCGACCGGGTGGGCCAGAGCATCATCGCGCTGCTCGCGGTGTTCAGCATCATCGCGTGGGCGGTGATGCTTGGCAAACGCTCCGAGCTGCAGAAGCTGCGCGAGCTGAACCTGCGCTTCGAGCGTCTGCTCGCGCAGGAAAAGCATGTGCTCAGCCTGCCGGAGAACATGCGCAACCGCCGCGACATCCCCTACGCCGACCTGCTGGCCGACGCGCTGGAGGCCTACTGGCGAGCCGCCGCCATCGGCAAGGAAAAGGGCGAGGACACGCTGCGCGGACGCCTCGAGCACGCCGAGAACGCCATCCAGCGCGCGCTCGCGCGCCAGTCGCTGCGCTACGAGGCGAGCATGATCTTCCTCGCCTCGGTGGTCACCGGCGCGCCCTTCCTCGGCATGTTCGGCACCGTGTGGGGCGTGATGGAGGCCTTCGTGGCCGTTTCGGTCATGCAGACCGCCAGCATCCAGACGCTCGCGCCGGGTGTCTCGGCCGCGCTGCTCACGACCATCGCCGGCCTCGTGGTGGCGATCCCGTCGGTGTTCGGTTACAATTATCTTCTCGGCAACGTGAAGACGATGATCACCGAACTGGAGAACTTCGCCAGCAGCCTGGCGGACCGCATCGAGCTGGAGGCCAAACTGGACTGAGCCATGGCCCGCATTTTCCACCGCAAACGCCAGCTCCATCCCGTCGCGGAGCTCAACGTCACCAACCTCGTGGACCTCGGGTTCACGCTGCTCATCATCTTCATGATCGCGACCCCGCTCATCCAGCAGGAGCAGACGATCCCGGTGAACCTGCCCGGCGAGTCGAAGCGCGACCAGCAGAAGACCCCGCCCGACACGGAATTCGTCGCCATCTCGATCGACCGGTCGGGCAATTTCTATTACGGCAGCGAGCGCGTCTCGCTGCCCGAGCTGTCCCGCCACCTGATGGGCGAGGCCGCCAAGGCCAAACAGCCGGTCATCCGCATCCGCGCCGACCTCACGCTCCAGTGGCAGCAGGTCGTCCGCGTGATGGACGAGGTGAAGCGGCACAACCTGACCAGGATCACCTTCGACACCGAAGCCCGCTGACCCGAGATGATGCAATCGAACCAAACATCTCGCTGCGTTCGCGTCACGGGAAGGTGGAGCCCGCGCTCCGCGCGGGCTGACCGGCGCACGATTGCCAAACCTGCGCGGAGCGCAGGTTCCACCGTGTTTCAATTGGGTCTATCCCGCTGAGCCGATGCGCGCGACGTCATCCAGTTCGATGCTGCTGTCCGTGACGCTGCATGCGTTCGTGGTGGCGGTGCTCGTACTGCTGACCTGGTATTCGGCGATGCAACAGGCGAAGGCGCCGGTCATCTTCGAGCTGGTGGCCGGGCCACCGACCAATCCCGAAGCGTTGGAAGCCCCGGCCCTCGGCAACACGACGAAACCGGTGAAGTTGGAAGTGCCAAAGGTCGAACTGGTGCCGACCATGCCGGAGCCCGAGCCCGTCGTGCCGTCGCCCCCGGAGCCGGTTGTCACAACACCGCCACCCGAAAAGACCAAGGCCAAGGCACCCGACAAACCCAAGCCGGACAACTCGATCGCCAAGGAAGTGAAGAAGGCGCAGCGCCTATCCTACAACGACTACATCAAGAAGCACCCCACGCCGAAACCGGCCGCGCCCTCAGCCCAGACTGGAAAATCCACGGCCAAGGGACCGCGCATCGACGCCACCGGTATCGCGCAGGGCGTGAAAGGCGGTTCCACGGCCAACCTGAAGGGCGGTGGGGGGGGCAAGGCACTTACCCGTGAACAGGCGGACGCGCTGGATACCTATTTTTCGATGTTGATCCAAGAGCTGAAACGCGCGCACGAGCCGCCGGCCGGCGTGAGCGACGATCTCCAGGCCCAGGTGACTTTCGACATCACGGCGAGCGGCGCGATCATGAACCCGCGGATCAAGAAGTCCTCCGGCAACAGGGAGTTCGACCGGTCGGTGATTGAGGCCTTCCTCCGCGTCCGCTCGATCGGGCCGATGCCCACGCGACGTCCGGACACCGTCACCGTGACCTTCAAAATGAAGGACGAAGTCTGAAAAAGCAGGCGCGG
>JAUPWC010000640.1 GCA_030916665.1 Verrucomicrobiota bacterium | reverse complement strand
TGACCGCCGGAAGCGCGGCCGCCTTGCGGGTGCGCGTGGCGTTTGATGATCGAATCGGCCTCCGCACATTCCTTGCCCTCTACTGGCCGCAGGGCTGCCTGTTCCTGCTCGTCCTGGCAGCCACCGCTTTCCTCGCCCGGCGGGCCATCCGCGCCATTTCGGACCCGATCAGGCAGGTGACCGAGCAGAGTCGGAAAATCGCGGAGGGCGCTTACGCTGCGGTCGAACTCAATACGGATTTTGCGGAGTTTGCGCACCTCGGTGTGTCCATGAACCGGATGGTCTCGGTCATCGCGGAAAGGACGGAGAAACTGCAGGCCAGCGAGGAATCCTATCGCAACCAGTTCCTGAAGAATGTCACCCCGATGCTTCTCGTCACCCGGGACATTGGAGAGATCCTGGAGGCCAACGCAGCGGCGGCACACTACTACGGCCGTGCCCGCCACCAGCTCAAGACGATGCGGTTGGAACAATTGGACGCGCCCGAAACGCCCGCCAGCCGGGTGCTGCGGGCCAGCGTGAGTCCGCCGGCAAGCCAGGGACTCCGCAGCGAGGGCAAGCAAAGGCGGGCCCACGGCGAGATTTGCGACGTGGAGCTCTCGGTCAGCGCCATCCGCTTCCAGGAACTCGACCTTCTGCACCTGATCATTGTGGACGTGACCGAGCGAAATGCCGCAACGGCGGCGGCGAACCGGCATGCGGCCGCCGCCCAGCAGGCCAACGAGGCCAAGAGCGAGTTCCTTGCCAACATGAGCCATGAGATCCGCACGCCCCTGAACGGAGTGTTGGGAATGCTCGATTTGCTTTTGTCCGGACGTCTCGGGTCTTCCGAACGCCGCTATGCTGAAATCGCCCAGCGCAGCGGTTCGACGCTCCTGGGCCTGATCAACGACATCCTGGACCTGTCCAAGATCGAGGCGAACAAACTGACTCTGGAAAGCGTCGGGTTTGATCTGATGGAACTGATGGATCAGGTGGGCGCGATCCTCGGGGCCCGGGCTGTCGGCAAGAATCTCGAGGTCATCTGCGCCATCCTGCCCGACACCCCGCGCCTGCTGCGCGGGGATCCGACCCGCCTCCGGCAGGTGCTGCTCAACCTCGGAGGCAACGCCGTGAAATTTGCGGCCACCGGTGAAGTGGTGATCCGGGCGGAACTGCAAAAGAAGGACGGTGCCGGGGTGGAGTTTCGATTCTCAATTCGGGACACGGGCCCGGGCATCCCCGAGCAGAAGCAGCATCTGCTCTTTCAGAAATTCTCCCAGGTTGACTCATCCACGACCCGCCAGCACGGCGGCACCGGACTCGGGCTGGCGATCAGCCGGCAACTCGTGGAACTGATGGGCGGTCAGATCGGCCTGCATAGCACCCCGGGCGTGGGCACCGAATTCTGGTTCAGCCTCACCCTTGAACAGCAGCCCAATGACCCAGCCGGAACCGACCTGACGCCACTGGCCGGCCTGCGGGCGCTGGTGGTGGACGACAACGAAACCAACCGTCAGCTGCTGACGTCCTGGCTGGGCAGCTGGCAAATGCGCCCGAATGCCGTCGGAAGCGCGGCCGATGCCTTCGTGGCCATTAGGCAGGCTCGGGCGGAAGGCGATCCCTATGCGGTGGCTCTCTTGGACCTGAGCATGCCCGGCATGGATGGGATGCAGTTGGCGGCGCGCATTCGGAATGACACCCCCGATACCGCCACCAAGCTTGTCCTGGTCAGCTCGGTGGAAAACATGCGGGATCAGGCGGCGCTGACGCAGGCGGGCTTCTCTGACGGGCTCCCCAAGCCTGTTTCGCCGAAGGAACTCCGCAAGGTGCTGCTGCAGACACTCGTCATTGCCGCTCCACCCGTTCGACCTGATCCGGCGCCGGCCCGGACGCAACACCGTGTCCTGCTGGTGGAAGACGGGGAGATCAACCAGTTGGTCGCCCGCGGGATGCTGGATGCGATGGGCTACACCACCGACATCGCCGGCAATGGCGCCGAGGCCCTGCGCGTCTTGGCCGAACGCGACTACGACCTCGTGCTGATGGATGTGCAGATGCCGGTAATGGACGGGCGCGAGGCCACCCGGCAAATCCGACAGCCCGGTTCCGCTGTGCGCAATCGTGCCATCCCCGTGATCGCGATGACCTCCTATGCGATGACCGAGGAGCTAGACCGCTGCCTGGAAGCTGGCATGAACGCGCATCTGACCAAGCCGATAACCCGCGACGGTCTGCATGCCATGCTGCAACGCTTCGCGCCGGCTGCCACGACGACCGCACCCGCTTAAGCAAGGCTTCAGTCGAAGCCTCGACCGTCCTTGGGGTTGCAGGCTCCTGGAACCAAGCGGTGGCGACGATCAGTCGCCACGCACACCGTCGGTTTCGCCAACGGCGAAACCGATCAGCCCGGATTCCGGTTTTGAGCCGCCTTGGTGTAGCCCAAGAGCTGAGGTAGTCTGGCAAGGATATTTAGCCGGCTTTTTCGAGCACCAGATGCAGGGGCGAACCGCGGTGCCTGAGGGCGG
>JAUPWC010000639.1 GCA_030916665.1 Verrucomicrobiota bacterium | reverse complement strand
GCGCGACGGTGCAGAGCGCTGGAGAGCTGCTCGCCGATCTCGAGAGGCGGCTTGCCGACCTGCGGCGGGTGGCGGACGCGGTCTACGGGCGTTGGTTCCAGGGCATCGACGCCACCGGCTCGAGCGCCCCTCGGACCGACTCCCCGGTGGAGCCCCCGCGATGAGCGGATCCGAACCGCGGGCCGGCGCGCGAGCGCGCCCCGCCCGTCGAACCCGGGCTCACTCGTAGCGCAGCGCCTCGATCGGGTCGAGCGAAGCGGCTTTCCAGGCAGGGTAGAAGCCGAAGACGATGCCGATGCCGGAGCACACCGTCATGCCGCCGAAGGCCCAGCCCCAGGGAAAGACTGCCGTGGCGTTGAGCATGCCGGCGATAAGATTGCCCACGATGACGCCCACGGCGATGCCGCCGAGACCGCCCACCATGGACAGTGCCACGGCCTCGATGAGAAACTGCGTGAGAATGTTGCGCTTCTTGGCCCCGATGGATTTGCGGATGCCGATCTCCTTGGTGCGTTCGGTGACGCTGACCAGCATGATGTTCATCACGCCCACGCCGGAGGCCAGCAGGGCGATGGCGCTGATGACGAAGGCCCCCACGGCGACGGTGTTGGCGATGCTGTTGAACGCCTCGATGAGGGAATCGTTGGAAAACACCTCGAAATCGTTCGGATCCTCGGGATCAAGCGCGCGCACGAGGCGCATGGTGCCGATCGCGTTTTCCTCGATCGCTTCCAGCTCGGCCTGGCTCTTGGCCTGGATGTTGATGCTGATGGAGCGTCCGGTGCGGCCGTAGGCCTCGAGGAACTGGCTGATGGGCGTGACCGCGAAGTTGTCCTGACTCTGGCCGAAGGAGGAGCCCTTCTTGCCGAGCAGACCGACCACGGTGTAGTTCTGCCCGTCGATGCGCACCATGCGCCCGAGGGGATTTTCGTTCTGGAACAGCTTCTTACTGAGCTCGTCACCCAGCAGCACCACCGCACGGCCGTATTCCACGTCGTCGGGCCCTAGGTTGCGGCCGGCGGCGATCTCGTAGTTGCGACTGCTGATGAAGTTCTCGTCGCCGCCGCCCAGCATGACATTCGGGTTCGTGCGCCGGTCCATGTAGGTGGCCACGCGGCCGCCGCGCCGGAGCATGAGGCTGACCTGGGCCGTTTCCCCCATCATCTCCTTGAAGCGCCGGGCCTGATGATAATCGATGTCGCGGCGGTTGGCGAAGCGCTGGCGCGGGTCGCTGAAGTTCAGCGCCGGATACTTCATGAACTGAAAGCTGTTCGCCCCGAGGACGTTCAAGCCGCTCTCGATCGAGCCCTTCAGGCCGGAGATGACGGTCATCACGCCGATGACGGAGAACACGCCGACCGCGATGCCCAGCATCGTGAGGCTAGAGCGCAGCTTGTTGGCCTTCAGCGAATCGAGCGCCAGCTTGAGGATCTCGGTGAAAAGCATCAGATTTTCGATTTTGGATTCTCGATTTTGGATTTCTGGCTCCGCTTCGCCAGCGTGCGTCGGGACGCGACCATGATCGCCGTCAGTTCCCCGGCTTCCTGATGGAGCGCAGCAACTTTTTGCGGATTCAACAGCCGGTGGTCCCCGATCAACTCGAGCCAAAACGCCGACTCATCCGCCTCCTCTTCAACGATCGATAGCTTGCAAATCATCTCCGCGGTGGAACGTGAGCGACAGGCCGACCGGTAATTCGCGCCCACCGACGTGCCTGAGCGACCCAGCTGACCCGCCAACACCCGGCCCGAACGGGTGTCCGGCAGCGAATCGATCAGCTTCAGCACTCTCAGCGCGAAAGCCTTGGTCCGGGTTTTGAGCTCAGTTTCGGTCATGGTTGAAATCGAAAATCGAGAATCCAAAATCAAAAATCAGCTGCGCTTCATTCGTAGCGCAAGGCCACCACGGGATCGAGTTTGCTGGCCGCCCAGGCCGGGGCGAAGCCGCTGAAGATGCCGGTGAGAACGGAAACGGTGAGTCCGGTCACGACGAGGCCGGTTGAGAACACCAGCGGAAACGACGGGGCCACGACACTGACCACGCTGGTCAGGCCGGCAGCGAGGCTCAGGCCCGCCACCCCGCCCACAAAGCAGATGGAAACGGCTTCAATCAGGAATTGGAGCAGGATGGTGCGGCGGCGTGCCCCCAGGGCCTTGCGGGTGCCGATCTCCTTCGTGCGCTCCTTTACGCTGACGTAGGTGATATTCATGATGCCGATGGCGCCGACAAAGAGCGCCAGGCCGGTGATGAACAGGCCGGCAATAGCAATGCCGTTCTTGATCGGGTCGAGCTGCTGGCGGATGGTGCCCTGCTCGTTGATGCTGAAATCGTCGCGCTGCTCGGGACCGAGCCCGCGGATGCGGCGCATCAGGCCCTGCAGCTCCTCCTTGGCCTCGGCCATGCGGGTGTTGTCCACCTGCACGCGGATCTCACCGCCCTCGCCCACCCGGTAGTAGCGGCGGAACGTGGTGAGCGGCATGGCGACCATGGAGTCCCAGCTGAACAACCCGAGAAAACTGCCCTGCCGCGCCACCACCCCGATCACCCGGAAATTCTGGTCCCGGATGCGGATGGTTTTGTCGAGCGGCGACTCGTTGGGGAACAGCGCATCGGCCACGTCGAACCCGATCACGCAGACGTTGGAACCCGCCTGACCCTCGAAGTCGGTGAAGAAGCGCCCCTCTTTCATGTCGGAGCGGGTGATGCGGGCGTAGTCGGAAGTCGTGCCGAGCGTGTAGATGCCATTCACCCGGTATTCGCCGCGGATGATGGTGGTGAAGCGTTCGCCGTTGGGCACCGCCAGTTTCAACGGGCTGTTCGGATTGGCCGCGATCCAGGCGTTGATCTGCGGCGCGTAGTCGTGGCGGATCGGCTTGCGGTTGCGGTAATTCCACCAGTCCTCCACGCCGGACCACGGCCACTTCGACACGTAGAGAATGTCGTCGCCGAATCCGGCCATGCTGCGGTCCACGCCCGCATCGATGCCCTTGATCGCCGTGCCCATGAGCGTGACCGCCACGATGCCGATGATCACGCCGAGCGCTGTCAGGGCCGAGCGCAGCTTGTTGGCCCGGATCTGGGCCGCCGCGATGCGGATGGACTCGCTCAACTCGTAGATCAGACGGCGCATCAGATTTTCGATTTTGGATTCTCGATTTTCGATTTCAGCGTGCGCCGGGAAGCGACCATGATGGCCGTGAGTTCATCTGTCTCCTGCTTCAGCGCCACCGCCTTCGCCGGGGACAACAGCCCGTGATCGGAAATCAGCTCCAGCCAGAAGGCCGACTCATCCGCCTCTTCCTCGACCATCGCCAACTTGGAAATCATCTCCGCCGCGGAGCGGGAACGGCATGCCGCGCGGTAGTTCGCACCCACGGATGTTCCCGAACGACCCAGTTGCCCCGCCATCACCCTTCCCAAACGTGATTCCGGCAATGAATCGATCAGCTTTGGCACGCACAGTGCGAAAGCTTTGGTGCGCGCCTTGAGTTTGGCTTCGGTCATGGGGTAATCGAAAATCGAGAATCCAAAATCGAAAATCACGCGACGTTCGCGTCGCTCTCGATCAAACCGTCGCGTAACCGGACGATGCGGCGGGCGTGGCGGGCGATGTCCTCCTCGTGGGTCACGACGATGATGGTGTTGCCCTGGTCGTAGAGCTGCTCGAAAAGGGTCATGATCTCGACGCCGGTCTTGGAATCGAGGTTGCCGGTGGGTTCGTCGGCGAGGATGATCGACGGACGCGTGACGAGGGCGCGGGCGATGGCCACGCGCTGGCGCTGGCCGCCGGAAAGCTCGTTGGGCCGGTGGTGCATGCGGTCTCCCAGGCCGACGTGCTGCAGGGCTTGGGTCGCGCGCTCGATGCGCTCGTGGCGGGACACGCCGGCGTAGATCAGCGGCAGCTCGACGTTGTGCAGGGCGTCGGACCGCGGCAGGAGGTTGAAGGTCTGGAAGACGAAACCGATCTCGCGGTTGCGGATGTCGGCCAGTTCGTCGTCGGTCATCACCGACACGTCCTTGCCGCTGAACTGGTAATGGCCGGCCGTGGGCGTATCCAGGCAGCCCAGCATGTTCATCAGGGTGGACTTGCCCGAGCCCGAGGGGCCCATGATCGCGAGGTATTCGTTGCGCCGGATCTCGAGCGCGACCCCGCGCAGGGCGCGGATCGTCTCGTCGCCCATCTGGTAGAGCTTGGTCACGCCATCGATCTTGATGACGAGTTGGCCCGGAGGGCGCGTGACGCGCTCAAAGGCGGGTGCGGGGGAAGGTGTCATGGTGCGGTAAGGCGGCGGGGTTCGGAGACCCCGCCCTACAGTCACTTCTTTTCAGCGGGCTTCTTGGGCGCCTCCAGACGGACCTTGTCGCCGTCCTTGAGGGTGCGGGTGACGACGCTGAAGGGGCCGGTCACGATCTCGTCGTCCTTCTTCAGGCCCGACTTGATCTCCATGTGGGTGGTGTCGGCGATGCCGGTCTCGACGTTGACCAGCTTGACCTTGTCGCCGTCGCGCAGGAACACGATGCGCTGCAGCGTCTCGCGGTCGGCGCGTTCGGCGTCGCGCTGCTGCTTCTGGTTGACGGCCGCCTGGGCGCCTTCGCCCTGGGTTTCCTTGGCCTTGTTGTCGCGCTCCTTGGCGAGGTCGTCGATGGTCTTGGCGCCCTCCTTGGAGCGGACGGTGACCGACTGGATGGGCACGGCGACGACATCGGCGACGCTCTTGGTCTCGATGTCGGCGTTGGCGCTCATGCCGGGGCGCAGGGTGGCGTCGTTGTCGAGGATGCGGATGCGCACGATGAAGTTGGTGACCTCCTCCTGGGTGTTCTGGCCGAGGGTGCGGGCCGACGAGGCGATTTCCCAGACCTGGCCGTTGAAACGGCGGTTCGGGTAGGCATCGACGGAGATGCGGGCCTTGTCGCCGATCTTGACGTTGATGACGTCGTTTTCGTTCACGTTCACGCGGACCTCCATGTTGGCGAGGTTGGCGATGCGCATGATCTCGGCGCCGCCGTATTGGCCGGTGCCGGCGACGCGCTCGCCGACCTCGCTGGTGCGGGCGGTGACGGTGCCGTCGATCGGGGAATAGATGATGGCCTTGGCGAGCTGGTCGCGCATCTGGTTCAACAGGCCCTCGGTGCGGGCGATGTTGGCCAGGGCGCTGTCGTAGCCCGCTTTTGCGCTCTCGTAGGCGGTCTTGCTCGCGGTGAGCGCGGCGTCGGAGATGAGCTGTTTCTGGTAGAGATCCTGGTCGCGCTTGTAGTCCTCCTCGGCCTTCAGGAGGTTGACCTTGGTGGAGAGACTCGAGGCCTTGGCGGCGAGGAGGCCGGCCTCCTGCTGCTCGACCTGGAAGCGGTAGTTGTCGGCGCGGATGCTGACCAGCAGGTCGCCTTTGCTGATCTTCGCGCCCTCGCGGAAGGGCATCTCGATGATCTCGCCGGCCACCTCGGGGGCGATCTTCACCTCGGTCTCGGGCTGCACCTTGCCGGTGGCGTTGACCGTCTGGGTGATGGTCTTGACGACGGCCTTGTCGGTCGTGACGACAGTGGACTTGTCCTTCCGCTTGTTCACGACGGCCGCGGCGCCGGCCGCGATGACGACGAGGGAAACGGCAAGGATCAGCCAGAGCGTGCGGCGGGATTTCTTCTTGGGGGCGGCGGAGGCCGGGGCGGTGAATTGGTTCGCAGGGGCGGACATGGGTGTCAGTTGGGTCGGATAGATTGGGGGAAAAGGGACGGGCTTGGCCAGCGATTACTCCTGCGCCCAAAAACACAGGGGAGTGTCGTGCATGGGCCTATCACACGGCAATCCGCGCAAAGTTGCACCCGGATTTGATGAGCGGAGCCCCGGCCGGATGGGTGGCGGCGGGGCCGCGATCCGCTGTTACCGCTGCCAGGTCAGGGCGGCGCCGACGATGCCGGCGTCGTTGTGCAGGCGGGCGGGCACGACTTTGGCCTGCGCCTTGATGAAGGGCAGGAACTTTTCCGCCTTCTTGCTCACGCCGCCGCCGAGGATCAGCAGCTTGGGGGCGAACAGGCGCTCGACGACGGTCAGATAGACGTTCACGCGCGCGGCCCACTCGGGCCAGTCGAGCCGGGCGCGCTTGCGCACGGAGGCGGCGGCGTAGCGTTCGAAGGGTTTGCCCCGCCACGGGATGTGGCCGAGTTCGGCGTTGGGCAGCAGGCGGCCGTCGCGGAAGAGCGCGGAGCCGATGCCGGTGCCGAACGTGAGGAGAATCACCGTGCCGGTCTTGCCTCGGCCACGGCCGAACTGCATCTCGGCGAGGCCGGCGGCGTCGGCGTCGTTGATCAGGCGCACGGGGCAGCCCGTCGCGCGGCGGAACAGCGCGGCGCCGTTCTGCCCGACCCACACGTTGCCCAGGTTGCCCACCTCGCCGACGCGCCCGGCCTCGATGATGCCCGGAAAGCCGATGCCGACGGGCCCCTTCCAGTTGAAATGCCGGGCGATCTCGCGGGCGGCGGCCACGCCATCCTTGATCGAACACGGAGACTTGATCTCCACGCGATGGCGCTCGGCCAGCAGGCGGCCGGTCTTGAGGTCCACGGGCGCGCCCTTGAAGGCGGAGCCCCCGATATCAATTCCAAGAACTTTCATGGGTTAGGGGCCGGAAAACTACGCAGGCAGTCCGGCCGCTTGCAACTCCGCAGGCGTCGCGGCGCGCCGGGCCACCAGCTCCACCTCGAAATGCAGCTCTTGGCCGGCCAACGGATGGTTGGCGTCCAGCAGCACCTGGTCGCCCTCGACGGCCACGATGGTGACCACCGGGTCCTGCCGGTCGGGTCCGGTCTGAAACTGGTCCCCCACCCTGATGTCGTCCACAGGCAGGCGGTCGCGCGGCACCCGCTGGATCAGGGCGTCCTCGCGCACCCCGTAACCGCGCTCGGGCGGCACGACCACTTTTCTCTGCTCGCCTGCGGCCATGGCGGCCAGCTCGGCCTCCAAGCCCTCGATGATCTGGCCGGCACCCTGCACGCAGGCCAGCGGCTCGCCCCCGCGCGAAGTGTCGAGCACGCGTCCCTCGCGGTTGCGCAGGGTGTAGTGGAAAGTCAGATGCAAGGCGGACATGAACCGCAAGTGA
>JAUPWC010000065.1 GCA_030916665.1 Verrucomicrobiota bacterium | reverse complement strand
GCTGCCACCGTTTGGTGAAGCGGGCCGTCGCCCTCCGATTGGTTCTTTTTCATCAATCCCAATCACTTCCCAAACGGCGGCACCACTTCAACTGCATCGTTCCGGCTAAGCCTAAGGCGGAAAGCCACCGATCCCGTCTTAACCACTGATGCTCCGCCTAACGGCTCCGCTTTAAAATCCCCTCCGCCTAATCGGCTCCGGAATTGGTTCCGGGGCGCGGCTAATCGCCGCGACAGAATCGGTCTTACGGTCTGAGAATGATTAGTCGGCGATTAGCCGACCCCCGAAGCCCCCGAGCGGAGCCGATTAGGCGGAGCTGCACCCCGTAGTATCGCAGGTAGGCGAGGCCATCAGTGGTTATTCCCTCCGGAGGTTTGAAGCCTCACGCCGGCAACACGCGCCACGGGCGCGCACGAGGCGCGCCCCTACAAGGGGAATGGGCCGAGTCCATCCAGCCGCCGTTCGAGGGGTGGAAAGCCGGTTGCTTTGCCGGGGCAGACGACTTCATTCAGCGGACATGAAATTCCGCTACCCCCGGTCTCTGCTTGTCCTGGCCTGTGCGCTGATGGCGCTCCCGCTCACCGCCGCCCCGCTGCGCGTGCTCTACTTCACGAAGTCCTCCGGCTTCGAGCACAGCGTGATCAAGCAGGACAATGGCGGTGCGAGCTACTCCGAGAAGGTGCTGGCGAAGCTCGGCGAGCGTGAAGACATCGTGTTCACGACGAGCAAGGACGGGTCCAAGTTCTCCGCGGAGTATCTGGCGCAGTTCGACGTGCTGCTGTTCTACACCAGCGGCGACCTGACCAGCACGGGCAACGACCGTTATCCCGGCATCACGACGGCCGGGCTCAGCGCGCTCTTCGACTACGTCGCCAACGGCGGCGGCTTCGTGGGCCTGCACGCGTGCAGCGACACCTTCCACACCATGGAGCGCGGCGGCGGCAACAACCCGCGCCGCCTCCAGCGCTACCGCAACAACGGCGCGGCGGCCGATCCGTTTGTGCGGATGCTCGGCGGCGAGTTCATCCGGCACGGCCCGCAGCAGGTGGCGACAGCGACGATCACCGACCGGAAATTCCCCGGCTTCGACGGCTACGGCGACGAGCTGAAGGTGAACGAGGAGTGGTATACGCTGAAGGATTTCGGGCCCGACCTGCGCGTGCTGCTCGTGATGCAGACGGCCGGGATGCAGGGCGGGGATTACGCCCGTCCGCCGTATCCGCTCGCGTGGGCGCGTCCGCATGGGCAGGGCCGCGTGGCCTACAACGCCATGGGCCACCGCGAGGACGTGTGGGACAGTGCTTATTTCCAATCCATGCTCACCGGCATGCTCAAGTGGGCCGGCAGGCGCGTGGACGCCGACCTGACGCCGAATCTGGAAAAGGTCACCCCGCAGCACGCCACGATCCAGGCGCCCCCGGTGGAAGTGAAGCAGTAGGCGGGTGGGGAGGTGGAACGCGCTGACCCCAGCGCGTTGGAAAGAAAGCGCGTTGAGGTCAACGCGCTCCACCAAGTGTATATTGTATCGTAGGTGTAGTCGCTTCAGCCGTCGCAAAGCCTATGGCTGAAAGGTGCGACGACCTCGGTGGCAGTCGTGGCAGGTGCCACCTTCGCGCGTGAGGTCGGCCCAAGGGCCGACCCTACATGAGAAAAATCACGCCGCGGCCGTGCGGAAACTCCGCCACTTCTCCAGCGGGATGATCGCGAGAGCGATGATGGCGAGCTGGCTGGCGACGAAGGCGATGAGCCAATAGAACGCGGCGTCCATGAAGCCGTAGCTGTGGAGGCCTACGCCCAGCATGTTGGTGCCGAACCAGCTCCAGCTCGTCACGATGTTGCCGAAGATCGCGAGGCCCATGAGGCCGCGCTGCTTCACCAAACCGCCCCAGCGGGCGTGGAGGATGACGGCGTTCCAGATGACGATGAGCAGGGCGCCGTTCTCCTTCGGGTCCCAACCCCAGAAGCGGCCCCACGACTGGTCGGCCCAGATGCCGCCGAGCACGGTGCCCACGAGACTGAAGAGCGTGGCGAAGCACACGATGCCATAGACCATGCGGGTGAGCGCGTCGGCCGTGGCCTTGTCGAGGGTCTTGGTGAACAGGCCGCGCACGATGTAGATCGCGGCAAGGAAGCCGGCGAGGAAGGTGGCCGAGTAGCCGATGGTGATGATGATGACATGCGTCGCCAACCAGAAGTTGGAGTCGAGCACCGCGCGCATCATTTCCATCGTGTCACCGCTGAACGACAGGTGGTGGGCGATGAGGAGGGTGGCGAAGCCGATGAGCCCGCCGGCCACGCTGCCGATGGCGTTCTTGAAGATCCATTCGAGGATCAGGCAGAGGAACACCGCGCCCCAGCCGACGAAGAGGGCGGAGGAGTAGAGGTTGGTGACGGGCGGGCGGCCTTCCAACCACATGCGGGCGAAGATGCCGGCGCTGGTGGCGACGAAGGCCAGCGCGAGCAGCCACATGGCGGCGCGGCCGAGCTCCTGCGGCCACTTCAGCCAAGAGACGATGGCGAGCAGGAAGGCCCACACGTAGAGCGTCATGCTGCTGTAGAAGGGGCCCGCGGCGTTGAAGCGCGATTCGATGTCGCTCTTGCGCATGGCCTCGGGGTAGCGCGGGGCGATGTCGTCGTGGAGCGTGCCGACGATCTGGTTGAAGGTGGCGGTGTCGCCCTTGCGCCAGGCCTCGCCGAGGCGGGCGTAGTTCATGACGGTCGGGTCGATTTTCCCCGTGCCGAAGGATTCGAGCAGCTTGGTGCCGGTCAGCTCCCAGTGGGTCGGATCGGTGTCGCCCGCCGCGGGCGGCACGAGACGCAGGTGGCCGAGTTGCTCCATGTAGGCGAAGCGGTCGGCCATCTCCTTCATGACCCGGAGGGCGTTCTCGTCGTGGGCCTCGTTTTTCTGGCGGGCGAGCACGGCGGCGATGCCGGCGGGCAGGGCGCGCTCGAAGAGCTCAAGCTCGGTCAGGAAGCTCGTGGACTCCGGCATCTGCACGGCGAGGCGGAGCTGAAGGTAGAGGATGACGCGGTTGCGGACGGTGATGACCTGTTTCTGGAACGGCGTGCGCAGCTGGGCCTCGACGGGCTCGGCGAGGCGGCCCTGGCGGTCGAGCTCGGGGAGCTTGGCCTTGAGCTGGTTGTAGGAGAAGCGCGACTTGCTGGAGGGCAGAAAGCCGAGGACGGCGAAGGTTTTCTTCACCGCGCTGTCGTAGTCGATGCGGGTGTCCTTCTCCTCGAGACCGAGCAGGGTGAGCACCTCGGGCGACTCGATCTTGATGGTGGGCAGGTCATCGGCCTTGGTGGGGTTGAAGAAGATCGTGGCGAGCCACTCGGCGGGCGAGTTCACGAGCGTGCCGGTCTCGGGCGAGCTGACGCGCTGGCGGCCCTGCAGGGTGAGCAGGGAAGTGCGGGCGACAGTGTCGAGCGGCTTGATGCGGCCGTTGACGAGCACCGGCACCTGCCCGAAGCCGGCGAGGTCGAAGTCGGTCGGGTTCTTCTCCGGCCGCAGCGTGGACGCGAGGTAAGCGGCGCCGAGCAGGAGAACGAGGAGGGGGAGAAAACGTTTCATGAGAAAGAATTTTTAAACGCGGAGGGCGCGGAGGACGCGGAGAGATTGGGGGCGTTGTTGGAAACCCGCTCAATGCCATCGACGAGTTTCAGGACATGGAAGTTCATCAGCAGACCGAGCGGATAATTCCCGAGCCGGAGGTAAGTCATCAGCTGGGCGCTATGGATGGGGAGCAGCTTTTCGGCCGCCTTGAGCTCCACGACAACGCGATCCTCGGCCAGGATGTCGATGCGGTAGCCTGTTTCGATCAGCACGCCCTTGTAGAGAACGGGCATCAGTTTCTGCCGGACGTGAGGAATGTTCCGAAGGGTCAACTCGTGGGCATAGGCCCCTTCATAGGCCGACTCCAAGAGTCCGGGGCCGAGCTCACGATGCACCTCAATACCCGCACCGATCAGCTCGTGAGACAGTTCGTTGATGGATTTGATGCTCATAATTCTCCGCGTTCTCCGCGACCTCCGCGTTTAAACAGGGTTGGCGGCCGTCCTCTTCCGGACGAAGCCGAGGAGGCCGAGGCAGAACTGCCAGGTGAGGCCGATGCCCATCAGAATGCAGGCGACGTAGGGGAAGAGCCAGCCGGGGTTGTTGACGACCTGAAAGGCCGACATTTTTCCGGCGGCGTTCATCTGGTATTGGTAGAAGGTCTGGCCGCCGTGGCGCAGCGGGTTGTTCATGAAGATCACGACCTCGCGGTCCTCGGCGGCGGCCTCATCCTTGAGCTGGATGCGGCTGGCGAAGTTCTTGGGGATCTCCGTGCCCGGATATTTTTCGTGGGTCACCTGGTGCAGGGTGATCGAGAAGGGCAGGTAGTGGCGCTTGAGGCGCATGACGACCTCCCAGGTGCGGCCCTCGAAACTGAAGGTCTGCGGCATGCCGACAACGGGCGAGACGGCCCAGGTGCCGAGCGAGCCGGACGGGCCGGTGATCTCGACGAAGGCGGCGGGCAGGTTGTTCTCGTCGGGCTTGTAGGTCAGCGCCAGCGGGATGACTTGCACGCGGGTGCCGATGCCCTGGGTGGCGACCGGCTGGCCCGGACGAGCGGCGGGGTCGCCCATCTGGAGCGTGGCGTTGGCGTAGAAGGCCTTCACGTTGACCTGGAAGGGCAGCTTCGGGTGCTGGAGGGATTTCTGGTCGGCGAGCACGGCCTCGGGGATGGCGACCACCTCGTCGTAGTCGGGGTTGCTGCGGTCGATGATCGCCAGCTCGTGCTCGCGGAAGCTCTCGACGTAGGACTTGGTCTGGCCCTCCTCAAGGCGCATGGAGCTGTCCTGCTGCAGCAGCCCGGTGATGAGCTCGCCGAGGAGCAGCAAAATCAGGCCGCCGTGGGCGAGCTGGATGCCGAGTTTCCGCCAGGTGAGGGCGAACCGGTAGAGGTGAGCGGAGATGAGGTTGATGAGAAGCAGCCCGCCGACGCTGTAACCGCCGGGGAAGACGGGAACGGGGAAGTCGGTGCCGGGGATTTTCCAGAGGACGAAGAAGCTGTGGAAATACTTTTCCTGCACGGCCCAGATGCCGAGGTTCACCTGGTCGAGCGTCGCCACGAAGACGAGCAGCAGCGACAGGATGAGGAGCACCACCGTGAGCTGGAGGGAGACGAAGAAGTCGCGGAACTGGCGGAGGAGGTCTTTCATCGGGATCAGGGCGTCTGCACGGTGTGGAGGAAATCGAGGAAGGCGGTCTTCTCGCCGGCCACGACGGCGTCGGGGCCCATGAGCTTGAAGAACCAGCTGTTGCCGTTGTAGCTCGTGATCGCGCCGAGCATGCGCGTGCCGGAGGGGCCGATCAGGTCCACGACGTCGAAGTGGAGGCCGCCGCGGCCGTCGAGGTGCTGGACGGAGGCGTCGAGTTCGGCGGGGGCGGCG